>JBFJJU010000004.1:0-58690 GCA_041612115.1 Perlucidibaca sp. | reverse complement strand
TTTGGTTTGCGTGTTGGGGTCGCCATCATGGGTAGTGTCATGCTGCTGGCCATTTTAAACGACATACGCCGCTTGTTTTGACGGGAAATACTGAGTGATCAATCCGCTTCGGCCATCGTGGCCCGCTTTTGCTTTATTACCGCTGGCCGCTGCCTTGATCAGTGCCCCTGTCCATGCCGAAAGCTTTGTTATCAAAGACATTCGACTAGAGGGCTTGGGTCGCTTATCCGCCGCTAGTGTCTATGCCTTATTGCCGGTTTCCACAGGCAGCATGCTAACTGATGAGCGTAGCGCCGACTCTGTGCGGGCGCTGTTTGCATCTGGTCAGTTTGAAGATGTGCAAGTGCTGCGCGATGGCGACGACATGATTGTGCGTGTGGTTGAGCGCCCTAGCATCGCCAGCATTGAGCTCAAAGGTAACCAGTCGATTGGCAAAGACGACCTTATCAAAGGCTTAAAGTCGATTGGTTTGGGCGAAGGCGAGGTGTATAAGCGCGCTGCACTCGACCAGGTCAAGCTAGAGCTACAACGCCAATACGCAGCTCAAGGTCGCTATGGTGCCGTTGTTACTGCAACAGCCAAGCCATTGCCGCGTAACCGCGTGGCTGTGACCATTGATATCAAAGAAGGCGACACTGCGCGAATTAAACGTATTAGCGTGAATGGCAATGATGTCTTTGATGATGCCGAGCTGTTAAAGCAGCTACAGCTTCAGTCCAGCCACCTACTGTCATTTATTTATGGTGATGATAAGTACTCGCGCGAAAAGCTAAGTGCTGACTTAGAAACTCTGCGCAGCTATTATCTTGACCGCGGTTACCTGCGCTTCAATGTAGCCTCAACACAGGTCAGCTTGTCGCCAGATAAAGATCAGGTCTATATCGATATCAATGTGAAGGAAGGCGACTTATATAAAGTCGGCGACGTGCGTATGGCCGGTGAGTTCCCAGTACCTGAGAGCGAGCTCAAGCCTTTATTGCTGACCCAGCCTGGGCAAACATACTCACAAAGAATCGTTACCCTAACCAGCGATATCATCAATCGTCGTCTGGGTCGTGAGGGCTATTTATTTGCCGATGTACAAGGTGTTCCTGAGCTTGATGACACCACGAAAACAGCGAAGTTGGTCTACTACATCAATCCCAATCGAGTGATGTCTGTACGTCGAATTAACTTTACTGGCAACTTAAAAACCGATGACCAGGTGTTGCGTCGCGAGATGCGTCAATTTGAAGGTGCGCAAGCATCGGGTGAGAAAATTGACCTATCGAAAGTACGTTTGGAGCGCTTGGGCTTCTTCGGTGAAGTGAAAAGTGAAAATGTCCGTGTGCCAGGCACTACAGATCAAGTCGACGTCAATGTTGCTGTGGTTGAGCAGCCATCGGGCTCGATTTCAGCCAGCGTAGGCTACTCACAAAACGCCGGCGTGGTGTTCGGTGCCAGTGTTAGCCAAACCAACTTCT
Source organism: Perlucidibaca sp. (assembly GCA_041612115.1). Lineage (GTDB taxonomy): Bacteria > Pseudomonadota > Gammaproteobacteria > Pseudomonadales > Moraxellaceae > Perlucidibaca. The sequence goes on along the minus strand of JBFJJU010000004.1, from coordinate 57,227 downwards.
TGGGTACAGGTAATCGCGTATCCATTGGTTTGAACCGCTCAGATATTCGCGACTCGTATAATTTCTCTTATCTGAATCCGTACTACACGCCTGAGGGCATTAGTCGCGGCTTCAACGTATATTTACGTCAAACTAAGTTTGATAACCTGAACATTAGCAATTACGCCACTGACTCGATGGGTGGCAACATCAGCTTTAGCTATCCTATTGATGAAACTGAAACCATCAGTTTCTCGGCTGGCTATGACATTACCGATGTGAAAATCGGCATTCAACCATCGGAAGTGGTTTATAACTTCGACCAGAAAAACGGCAGCAGCTTAAGCACCTATTTAGGCAGTGCCTCATGGCAGCGCAACACGCTCAACCGCGGTGTGTTTCCTACCGCTGGCGGCTCGCAAACGGTTGCTTTGGAAATGGGCTTGCCGGGTAGCGATGTCGGCTTCTATAAGTTGACTTATAACGCGCAACGTTATTTGCCTGTTGCAGGTCGCTGGGTTGGTCGCGCCTTCACTCGTCTAGGCTATGGTGATGGCATTGGCGGTGGTGATGACCTGCCGTTCTATCGCAACTTCTTTGGTGGTGGCTTCGGCTCGGTACGTGGTTATCGCGACAACTCTATGGGCCCCAAAAGCCGCTTGCTGAGCACGGTTACAAACCCACCAACGCTGCTTAATGGCGCGGAAGCAGAGTCGATTGGCGGTAACGTGCAGATTGAAGCTGGCATGGAGCTTATTTTCCCGACACCATTTATGGAAGATAACAACAAGGTTCGTACCTTGGCATTCTTCGATGCAGGTAATATTTTCGATACTAAGCTGCAAGGATTTGCCGGCGAAGACTACAAGCCATCGCTAAGCAATATGCGCTATAGCATTGGCTTAGGGCTGTCATGGATTACGCCTATCGGGCCGCTAACATTTGCCATTGCTCAGCCTCTTAGCGAAAAAGAAGGCGACGATACGCAAATGTTCCAATTTTCTCTCGGACAAGGATTCTAAGCTTAATGAAAAAACTATTAGCCAGCGTCGTGTTAGGCGCCACGTTGCTTTCAGCTCTGCCAGCTGCCGCTGCCGACGGCATCAAAATCGCCATGCTTGACCGTGAGGCTGCACTTTTAGCATCCAATGCCGCGCGCGCTGCGCAGGAAAAGCTGAACGCCGAAATGAAGCCACAGCGTGATCGCCTCGATGGCTTGCGCAATGACATTAAAGCCATGGAGCAGCGCTTCCAAAAAGAAAGTGCGACTATGTCGGAGAGTAATAAAAAAGCGCTACGTGATCAGGCAGACAAGAAAGCCCAAGAGTTCAATACGCTGATCCAGCAGGTGCAAGAGCGTACACAACAGGCGCAACAAGATTTATTGAAGCGTTTACTGCCAAGTTTAGAAGGCATTTTGGATGACCTGCGTAAAGCTGGCGGCTATGACATTATTTTAGATCGTCGTTCAGCGGTCTATGTCGCACCTGAGTTAGATCTGACCAAACGTGTGGTTGATCGCTTAAACGCAGGAAAATAAGCCATGACTGCTGCCGACATCAGTTTGGCTGAGCTGGCAGCAGCTGTTGGTGCTGAGCTGCGCGGCGACCCCGCGCAGCGTGTTAGCGCGATGAATACTTTGGCGGCCGCGCAAGGCCACGAGCTAGCTTTTTTAGCCAACCCTAAGTACCGCAGCCAGCTTTTATCTACCAATGCCGGTGCCGTCTTATTGCGCCCTGATGATTTGGGTGACTTCGCAGGTAATGCCCTGCTTCTTGCTAACCCTTATCTAGCATTTGCAACCTTATCGCATCGTTTCGATCGCACACCTACGCCTGCGAATGGTATTCATGCCAGCGCTGTGGTTGCCGAAAGTGCTGTGCTAGGCGAGGGCGTCAGTATTGCTGCGCAAGTGGTAATCGGCGAGGGTGTTCGCATAGGTGCTGGCAGTATTGTTGAGGCGGGCAGCATCATTCACGATCGTGTAGTGCTGGGTGAGAGCTGCCGCATTCGCAGCCGCGTTGTTATTTACCACGACTGCCGCTTGGGCAATCGCGTACAAATCCATAGTGGTGCCGTCATCGGTGGCGATGGTTTTGGCTTTGCTAATGAGCGCGGCCAATGGCGTAAAATTGCTCAGCTTGGCGCCGTCGTCATTCATGACGATGTCGATATTGGTGCCAATACCACTATCGATAGAGGCGCTTTAGAAGATACCGAAATCCATACTGGCGCGATTATCGATAACCAAGTGCAAATTGCCCATAATGTGGTGATTGGCGCGCACACTGCGATTGCTGCATGTTGTGGAATTTCTGGTAGTACAGAAATTGGCGCGCATTGTATTTTGGCCGGTGGTGTTGGGGTGGTTGGCCATATTCAGATTTGCGATGGTGTGCAAATCACCGGCATGACCATGGTGACAAAGTCGATTACCGAGCCGGGCTCATATTCGTCGGGCACGGCATTTGATCGCACAGAATCTTGGAAAAAAATGGCGGTGCGCCTGCGACGACTAGATGATCTTGTCACGCGCGTGCAGCGTTTAGAAAAAGCCCGCGACTAGGAATAGTTGCTGTGTGGCTTTGGTTTCAGCCTAAGCCGCTCGGAGAGAAGTATGTTAGATATTCATCAAGTTATGCACTATTTGCCGCAGCGCTACCCATTTCTATTTGTCGATCGTGTGACTGAAATTGAAAAAGGTAAGCGCATTGTCGGCTACAAAAACGTCACTATCAATGAGCAGTTTTTTCAGGGCCACTTTCCCGCAAAGCCGATCATGCCTGGTGTTTTAATGATTGAAGCTATGGCCCAAATTGCCGGTATTTTAGGTTTTTACACCTATGAGAAAAGCCCAGAAACTGGCCACTTATATGTCTTTGCTGGCGCCGATAATGTGCGCTTTAAGCGTCAAGTCGTGCCGGGCGATCAGCTGGTCTTAGAGGCGATTGCAACAGGGTCACGTCGTCATATTTATAAGTTTTCTTGCCGTGCCTTAGTCGATGGACAGCTCGCTGCTAGTGCCGACATTATCATTGCAGAGCAAACGCTATGACGCGCATTCACGCTACAGCCATTGTCGATGCCAAGGCTGAATTAGCGGATGACGTATGCATTGGCCCCTACAGCATCGTCGGCCCAGATGTAGTGATTGGTGCCGGCACTTGGGTTGGGCCACATGCCGTAATTACCGGCCCAACCGTGATTGGTCAGCGAAATCGCATCTATCAGTTCGCCTCCGTTGGCAGCGATTGCCAAGATAAAAAATATCGTGGCGAGCCAACGCGCTTAGAGATTGGTGACGACAACGTTATTCGTGAGTCATGCACATTGCATCGCGGCACAATTCAAGATCAAAGCCTGACGCGAATTGGCAGCCGTAATTTGCTCATGGTCAACACCCATGTCGCTCATGATGTGATTATTGGCGACGATGGCATTTTCGCCAATAACGTCGGCATTGCCGGCCATGTTGTTATTGGCGATAACGTTATTATTGGTGGTAACTCCGGTATTCATCAGTTCTGTCGCATTGGCTCGCATGCCATGCTCGGTGGCGGGACCACTTTGTTTAAAGATATTCCTGCCTATGTCATGGCAAGCGGCAATCCAGCTGAAGCGCGTGGCATGAACTTCGAAGGTATGAAGCGTCGTGGTTGGTCATCGCAAACGCTAAATGCCTTACGCAAAGCCTATAAAGCGGTGTATCGCGATGGCCTAACACTAGAAGCCGCTTATCCAGTGCTAGAGGCCTTAGCCATAGATGCGCCGGAGATTCAGTTATTTATCGACACATTGCGTGAATCCACTCGTGGCATTGCGCGCTAATGCATTGTGGTAAACCGATTGTCTGTAATCGCATGAAGTGAGTGAGCTGATGAATTCGCCAGGCCCCATCTTTGGCATCGTCGCCGGTGAAGCCTCTGGCGACACGCTTGGTGCCGACTTAATTCGCGCCTTAAAAGTACAGCACCCCAATGCGCGTTTTATTGGCATTGCCGGGCCGCAAATGCTCGCTGAAGGTGCGGAAACACTAGTGCCAATGGAGCGTTTATCGGTGATGGGCTTGGTCGAAGTATTGGGCCGTCTGCGTGAATTATTCGCTATTCGAGATCAGCTGATTGCGCATCTGCTAGCGCAAAAAATCGATGTTTTTATAGGCATCGATGCGCCCGACTTTAACTTACGCATTGCCGCCGAATTAAAAGCAAAAGGTTTACGCACCGTGCATTACGTCAGCCCATCAGTATGGGCGTGGCGCCAAGGCCGAGTTCATGGTATCCGTGCCAGCGTGGACTTAATGCTGTGTTTATTACCATTTGAAAAAGCATTTTATGACCAGCACGATGTTGATGCTGTTTTTGTCGGTCACCCGCTTGCCGACTCCATGCCACGTATGAATGACACCGTCGCGGCGCAACAACGTTTAGGCCTCGTGCCTGCACCCTATGTGGCGCTATTGCCGGGCAGCCGTCGTGGCGAAGTGGCGAGCTTGCTGCCGTTGCTGCTCAACGCTGCTCAGCAAATCCACGCTAAGCGCCCAGACTGTGTGTTTCTAATTCCGGCAATTAATGCTGAACGACGGGTCGATATAGATGCTTTAGTTGCGGATACTCCTGAGTTAAATATTCGCGTATTTGATCAGCGCTTAGGTGCCGGTGTTGGCCGCGAAGTCATGGCCGCTGCCGATGTCATTGCACTGGCTTCAGGCACTGCCACGCTCGAAGCGCTATTGCTGAAAAAACCCATGGTGGTGACGTACCGTCTGCATTGGTTAACCTGGCTAATTGCTCGCTTTTTGGTGCGTATACCGTTTGTAAGTCTGCCAAATCTGCTTGCTGGTCGTCGCATTGTGCCCGAGCTTTTGCAAGGCCAGGCTAATCCTCAAAATATCGCCCATGAAGTACTAGCTTGGTTGAATGACCCAGTGCGCGTGAGCGAGACTGCCGCCTGCTTTGAGCACTTTCATGAGCAATTGGCGCGCGATGCTAGCGTGACTGGTGCGCAGGCTATTACGGCGCTGCTTGCTAAGCCTGTGCGTGTGCCATGAGATTGGTCGCAGGCGTTGATGAGGTAGGGCGTGGGCCATTGGTTGGTGCGGTAGTCACGGCAGCGGTTATTCTGAATCCATTGAAGCCGATAGCTGGTTTGGCGGACTCAAAAAAGCTGACCGCCGCGCGACGTGAAGCTTTAGCCGAAATTATTGAGCAAGATGCTTTGGCTTGGGCGCTTGGCCGTGCTGAGCCTGAAGAAATCGATGAGCTCAATATTTTACAAGCGACCATGCTAGCAATGCAGCGCGCTGTGGCGGCGCTTGGCATTCAGCCAGATCACGTCTTGATCGATGGTAATCGTTGCCCTGCATTGCCGATGACTGCCGAAGCTATCGTGAAAGGCGATGGCACGGTGGCGGAAATTAGTGCGGCGAGTATCTTGGCAAAAGTCGCTCGTGATCGCGAAATGGATGATTTGCACGCCGCGCACCCGGGTTATGGTTTTGATCGTCACAAGGGTTATCCAACGCCTGCGCATTTGAGGGCGCTCGCTGAACTTGGTCCCTTACCCCAGCATCGCCGCTCGTTTGCGCCGGTGCGTCAGTCTTTAGCGGTGAGTGTTCCATGACCGGTTTTGTGCATTTACGCGTGCGTTCTGAGTTTTCCTTGCAAGACTCCATCGTGCGAATTCCCGCTTTAGTTTCGGCTTCATTAACGGCTGAGATGCCGGCAGTGGCGATGGCCGATTTGATGAATGTTTACGGCCTAGTTAAGTTTTTTAAAGCTGCACAGAAAAAAGCCATCAAACCTATTTTTGGTGCCGATATTGTCATTCGCAATGGTGAGTCGCTGAGCTTAGTGACGGCACTAGTGATGAATCATGCCGGCTATTTAAACCTCATCGCGTTGCTCTCTGAGTCCTATATCTCAGGCCAAGAGCAAGGCCGCCCAGTGTTAGCGCTCAGTGAGTTAGAGACACGCCATAACGGTCTAATTTTCCTGCTCAGCCGCAGCAGCGATGTTGGCCAGGCCTTAATCGGTAGCGATATTGCGCAGGCCGACAGACTGCTAATGGACTGGATGGCATTGTGCCCATCGCGCGTGTATTTGGAATTACAGCGCACTGGCCGCGAAGGCGAAGAAGATCATCTGCATGCCGCTGTGGCATTAGCCGAGCGCCGCCAATGTCCTGTGGTCGCGACTAATGATGTGCGCTTTCTTACGCGAGAAGAGTTCGAAGCGCATGAAGTGCGCGTTAGCATTGCTCAAAGCTATACCCTTGATGATCCGCGTCGCCCGCGTGAGTACAGCGCCGAGCAATATTTTAAAAGCACAGAGCAGATGCAGGAGTTGTTTAGCGACATTCCTGAAGCCTTAGCTAACACCGTTGAGATTGCTAAGCGTTGCAGCTTGAGCTTGAGCTTGGGCAAAAACTATCTGCCTGATTTTCCGGTGCCAGCGGGCATGACCATGGCTGAGTATTTCTCCCAGCTCTCACACCAAGGTCTGCAAAAGCGTCTCGATAAGCTCTTCGATCGCAGCCGTGCTGATATGCCGACCATTGAGGCCGAGTACAGTTCGCGACTAGAGTTTGAACTCAACATCATCAATCAGATGGGTTTTCCCGGCTACTTTCTTATCGTCATGGACTTCATTCGCTGGGCGAAAGAAAACGGTGTGCCGGTAGGTCCTGGTCGCGGCTCCGGTGCCGGCTCTTTGGTAGCATATTCACTGCTGATTACCGATTTAGATCCAATCAAATACGACTTGCTGTTTGAGCGCTTCTTGAACCCCGAGCGGGTCTCGATGCCTGACTTCGATATCGACTTCTGCATGGAGGGTCGTGATCGCGTCATCGAATATGTGGCCAATCATTACGGCCGCCAAGCCGTGTCACAGATTATTACCTTTGGCACCATGGCGGCAAAAGCAGTCATTCGCGATGTCGCACGAGTACTCGGTAAGGCCTATGGCTTGGCCGATCGTATGTCGAAAATGATTCCCTTCACACCAGGTATTTCACTGCAAGAAGCGCGCGAACAAGAGCCCATGCTGGAAGAGCTACTTAGTGTTGCCGATCTCAGCGATCACGACGACGCGCTCGAAATATGGGAAATGGCGATTCGACTTGAGGGCATCACGCGTGGCGTTGGTAAGCATGCTGGTGGCGTCTTGATCGCGCCAGGCAAGCTCACTGACTTCACTGCGGTGTATACCGACGACGAGGGTAAATGGGTCAGCCAATACGATAAAGATGATGTCGAGTCGGTAGGCCTAGTGAAGTTCGACTTCTTGGGGCTGCGCACGCTCACCATCATTGATTGGGCGCTAAAAGACATCAATGCCAAGCGCGCACGCCGTGGTGAGGCAGCGATTGAAATTGAGCGCATTCCACTAAACGATCCTGAGCCTTACAAGGTCATGTCCGAGGGGAAAACCACGGCGATATTCCAGCTCGAATCGCGCGGCATGAAGGAGCTGATTAAAAAGCTAAAGCCTTCACGATTTGAAGACGTTGTGGCATTGGTGGCGCTATATCGGCCGGGGCCATTGGAGTCGGGAATGGTCGACGACTTCATCAATCGTAAGCATGGTCGCGCCGATGTGGCCTACCCGCATCCTGAGCTGGAGCCGGTGCTAGAAAACACCTATGGCGTCATTCTCTACCAAGAGCAGGTCATGCAGATCGCGCAGGTCTTGGCAGGCTACTCACTCGGCGGCGCCGATATGCTGCGCCGCGCCATGGGTAAGAAAAAGCCCGAGGAGATGGCCAAAGAGCGCGTCAAATTCATGGAAGGTTCCGGTGCGCGCGGTGTCGATCCGGCACAGGCCGGCGGTATTTTTGATCTCATGGAAAAGTTTGCCGGCTATGGCTTTAACAAGTCGCACTCGGCGGCCTATGCCTTGGTGTCCTACCAAACCGCATGGTTGAAAGTGAATTATCCCGCCGAATTTATGGCGGCGGTGTTGTCGTCGGAGATGGCAAACACCGACAAAATCGTTGTCTTCATTGAAGAGTGTCGCGCCATGGGACTAACCATTCGTCCACCTAGCGTCAATGAGTCAGCGTTCCGTTTTGTCGCCAACGATGCCGGTGAAGTGATCTATGGCCTCGGTGCTATTCGCGGCGTTGGCGAAGGCCCAGTGGCATCGCTTTTGGCCGCCCGCGAGGCAGATGGTGGCTTTAAGGATCTCTTTGATTTCTGTCGTCGTATCGATTTACGCAAACTGAATAAGCGTGCATTGGAAGCATTGGTTCGTGCTGGCGCTCTCGATGATCAAGGTGCTAATCGTGCCGTGATCATGGCCTCTTTAGAAAATGCTGTCGCTGCTGCTGAGCAGCAAGCGCGCAATGACGACTGCGGCATGGTCGATTTATTTGGTGATGTGCTCGAAGCTGCACCCTCTGGGGATTGGTCTGAAGCCATAGAGTGGAGCGAAGATGAGCGTTTGCAGGCTGAAAAAGAAACACTTGGGCTCTACCTCACTGGCCACCCAATTGATCAATACGAAGCTGAGTTAAGCCGATTGGTAACGTGTCGCCTTGCTGAGCTACAGCCTACGCGTCGTGGTCAAAATACGACTGTTGCTGGTCTGTTGATGGGTCACCGTATCATGAAAGGCGCTCGCGGCTCTCGTGCTTTTTTGACCATTGATGACCGCACGGCACGTGTGGAAGTGACTGTATTCAGTGAGGTTTTAGAGCAGGTAAAGCCGCTATTAAGTAGTGATAGCGTGCTTGTTATTGAGGGTGAGGTTTCGATGGATGAGTATGCCGGCATGCTTAAAGTTGTGGCTAAGTCGATTCAACCTTTGGTTGATGCCCGCACACGATTGAGCAAGGGCTTGGAGCTCACGATACCTGTTGCTTTAGGTCTGCGCGGTGTTCACGACCTGACCGAATGGTTACAAACGCAGCGTCAAGCCGAGGGCGCTATGCTGCGTTTTCGTGTACAACATCCAGCAGCACAAGCCACTTTGCTAGGCAGTGAGCAATGGCGAGTAAAATTAACCGACCCGTTGTTGCGCGGTTTGCGCCAACGCTTGGGGCACGACAGTGTGCGTGTACTCTACTAAGTAGTGGGTTTGCGCGTCGTGCCGTGTCAGCTACACTCGGTGCATAGTTAATGAGAGCGTTTCATGAATCCCGATTATCTTGATTTTGAACAACCTATCGCTGAGCTTGAGGCCAAGATTGAAGGGCTAAAGCAAGTTGGCGGTGGCACCAGCTTAAATATTGATGATGAGGTCGCTCGGCTGCGGAAGAAAAGCCTGACACTCACAGAGGATATTTTTGCCAAACTGACCTCATGGCAGGTCTCACAAATTTCGCGCCATCCACGTCGTCCATACACCATGGACTATGTTCAACGTCTATTCACCGACTTCGATGAACTGCACGGCGACCGTAGCTTCTCCGATGACGCCGCACTGATTTGCGGCACCGCACGCTTTATGGGCGAGCCGGTGATGATTATTGGTCATCAGAAAGGACGCGATGTGCGCGAGAAAGTGCGCCGTAACTTCGGCATGCCGCGTCCAGAAGGCTATCGCAAAGCTTTACGCCTAATGGAAATGGCCGAGCGTTTTAAAATGCCTATTTTTACCTTTATTGACACCCCCGGCGCTTACCCCGGCATCGATGCTGAAGAGCGCGGCCAGAGTGAGGCGATTGCAAAGAATTTGGCGGTCATGTCGCGCCTGAAGACACCCATTATCTCGACTGTGATCGGCGAGGGCGGCTCCGGCGGCGCCTTGGCAATTGGTGTTTGTGACAGCTTATTGATGCTGCAATACAGCACCTACTCAGTGATTTCCCCAGAAGGCTGCGCATCTATTCTGTGGAAGACCGCTGCAAAAGCACCTGAGGCGGCAGAGGCGATGAATCTTACTGCCGCACGCCTACATTCATTAGGTTTTGTTGATGACTTAGTGAGTGAGCCATTAGGTGGTGCGCACCGTGACTTTGATCGCGTTGCCGATAGTTTACGCAAAAGCCTGCTAAGTCAGCTGAAAAAGCTGCGCAGCTTAGACCATGCTAGCCTGCTTAACCGCCGTTACGATCGCTTGATGAGTTATGGCAATACCGAGCAGCTAGGCAGCGAATGAACCCAGTTGCCGCGCTCGACGCGTTTTTGCGCGCGCGGCAGCTCGATGCCCCTGATATCACTGGTCTTGTTGTAGCGCTTAGCGCTGGCCCCGACTCCTGCGCCTTACTCTGTGCTGCCAAACAGCTGGCCTCTAATTTAGGCTTTAGTCTGCGTGCAGTGCATGTGCATCACGGCCTGCATCCCGATGCTAACCGCTGGGCAGCGCTTGCCGAGCAACAAGCGGCGGCTTGGCAGATTCCATTGCAAATTTTACGTGTTCAGGTGCCAACGCAAGCTAGCGTTGAGGGTGCCGCACGGCGCGCACGCTACGATGCCATTGCCGCGCTGATGAGCGAGAGCGAAGCATTGCTGCTTGCCCATCACCAAGATGATCAAGCCGAAACGCTGCTGCTGCGGCTGATGCGTGGTGCAGGCGTGCAGGGCTTGGCGGCAATGCGGGAGCAGAGTCTATGGCGCAGCAGAGATGCTCAGTTGCCAGTCATGTTGCGTTGGCGGCCTTGGCTTGGTCAGTCGCGATATGCCATCACTAGCTGGCTTAATAGCGTTAGTGAGCTACCAGTCGTTCAAGACCCTGCCAATATTGATCCTCGCTTTGATCGCAGCTTATTGCGCCATCAGCTAGTGCCTCTGCTGCAGCAGCGCTGGCCGAAAGTGTCACAGTTATTAGCGCGCAGCAGCCAGCAATTGGCGCAGCAAGCCGATGCTTTGAATGAGCTAAGCGACGCACTCTTGCAGCGGCTCAGTGGCGATGGAAAAACCTTAGATATCTCTGCGCTCAATTTGCTGAGCGAAGCTAGCCGTCAGGCAGTCATTGCACGTTGGTTGCAGAGCAAGGGTTCGCCGACATTACCCTATCGTTATTGGCCACGCGTAAAGCTGGAACTGTTGCAGGCACGCGCCGATGCCCAACCACAATTGGCGTGGGCTGGTTGGTCGCTGCGGCGTTATCGTGAGCGCTTATATTTGCGCCATGATGAGCTGATTAAAGAATTACCAGCAGCTATCAACTGGCCTAATCCGCTTGAGCCTATCGAATGGGCAGGGCACCTATGGTCATTAAATGAACTATGCCCGCATGTAAGCAAAAATGATCCACTACTCGAAGTGTCGTGGCGTATAGCTCCGCGTGTTGGTGGTGAGCGACTACTAACTGTATTGCCGCCTTCTAAAGCGCCTTTGGCGCTGTGCGACCAGCAGTCTAGCAACTGTACTATTAGCTTAAAGAACTGGTGCCAAGAGCAGGGCGTTCCACCATGGCAGCGTGAGCGACTAGTTTGTGTTTGGGCTGGCGAAATGGTGGTGGCAGTACACCTAATGCCTGATGAAGCGTGAGTTAGCTCCATGCATAGTATGGATTAGGAGTAAGCACCATGGCATCTATGACAAAAGGTAGCGCTTTAGCGCTTGGCATCTGCGTTGTACTGGGCCTATCCACCCTAGGCTATCAGTTGGCCGATGCGGCGGTATCGGTGAAAGCCATGGAGCGCACCGTGAGCGTAAAGGGCTTATCTGAGCGCGATGTTGATGCTACTACGGCGGCATGGCCGATCCGCTATCAAGTCGCCGAAAACGACTTGGATAAGTTGTATTTAGCCGTTGAGAAAAATCAACGCATGATCAGCGTATTTTTGAAAAAGTATGGCTTAAGCGACGATGAGATTTCCTTAGCGCCACCAGCCATTACCGATGCATATGCGAATCAGTGGGGCGATAAAAGTCAGATTAAGTTTCGCTATACCGGCGACGGTGACGTCACAGTATTCACCACTAAGGTTGATGCTGTGCGCAAAGCTATGGCGAATTTATTGGAACTAGGTAAGCAAGGTGTGGTGGTAGCAGTCACTAAAGACGATATTCAACGCGTGTTTAGTTATGAAGATTTAAGCAAAATTAAGCCTGATATGATTGAGGAGGCAACTAAAAATGCCCGTGCAGTCGCTGAGAAATTTGCCCAAGACTCCAATAGCAAGTTAGGCAAAATTAAATCAGCTCAGCAAGGGCAATTTAGCATCAATAATCGCGATGACAGCACGCCGCACATGAAGCGTGTGCGCGTGGTCACCACGGTTGAGTATTATTTATCTGACTAAGATTTAGCCTCGGCCAAAAGCGGCTTTCAGTGGTGTAGTGACACGACTGAGGCCGCTAGGCGCGCGCGCGGGTTTGCCATCGAACTGCAGATAGCCATCATCGATAGGCTTAAAGCGCATCAACGGTACATCACGCAGATAATCTTGCACGACGCGGAACGGTGCTTTGCTGCCTTGGCGAGGAAGACGATCGGCGGCTCGACTGATATAGCCGGAGCTTAGGCTGCCAAGCACGGTGTCTTCGGTCATCAGATTATGGTGGTCATGCACTTCGACGGTGCGATAGCCATTTTCATCCATGTGCTTGATGAGGCGACAGACGTATTCACTGGCCAAGTCAGCTTTCAATGTCCATGAAGCATTGGTGTAGCCAAATACGATAGCGGCATTTGGCACGCCTTCAATCAGCACACCTTTATAAGTTAGGCGCGATTTCACGGGCGCTGTTTTATTGTCGACCTTTAGCTTCATGCCACCAGCCATTTGCACATCTAGTCCGGTTGCGGTGACGATAATGTCGGCAGGGATTTCTTCGCCTGATTTCAGCAAAATGCCGGTGGCGGTGAATTTTTCAATATGGTCGGTGGCAACGCTAGCTTTGCCTTCGCGCAAAACGCGAAATAGATCACCATTAGGTACTACGCATAGGCGTTGATCCCATGGTTGATAGTTGGGCGTGAAATGTCTCATATCAACGCCACTGCCAGAGAGTTGCTTTTTCACCATACCTAGTAGCAGACGTTTGACAGCGGCAGGGCGCTTGCGAGCGGCCTGAAATAGCATGCGTTGCAGGCCAATATTGCGGATGCGATTGAGGCGATAAACCGCTTTTTCGGGCAATACTTTTTGCAGGGCCCGAGCCACGGGATCAATTGCTGGCACCGACATAATGTAGGTCGGTGAGCGCTGCAGCATGGTCACGTGCGCGGCTTTATCGGTCATGGTTGGCAACAGAGTAATTGCCGTGGCGCCGCTACCAATAATGACCACGCGCTTGCCGCTGTAATCGAGACTTTCTGGCCAAAATTGCGGATGCACAATGTCGCCTTTGAAGGCCTTTTCATTTGGGAAGCTTGGGCGGAAGCCGGCGTCATAATTGTAGTAGCCGGTACAGACCATCAAAAAATTGGCGGTATATTTTTCTGATCCACCGTTCGCTTCGTCTTTGGCCTCGACAGTCCAAAGACCGGTTTTGGTAGAGAAGTTCGAGTTGATGACTTGGCGGCCATAGCGAATTTTTTTATCGATGCCAAACTCTTTTGCAGTATCAGTCATGTATTGCTTGATCGACGGGCCATCGGCCAATACACGTGACTCTATCCATGGCTTGAAGCTGTAGCCAAAGGTGAACATATCGGAGTCGGAGCGAATGCCAGGATAGCGAAATAGGTCCCAAGTTCCGCCTAATGCTTGACGGCGCTCAAGTATGGCAACCGATTTAGTTGGGCAGTTGCGGCTGAAGTGGCAAGCGGCACCTATACCAGAAAGGCCAGCGCCGATGATCAAAATATCGTGATGTTGAGTGGACATTGATTAGGTCTCAAGAATTGAACTCGAGATACGCTAAGGTTTTTCCAATCGGCGGTCAATCAATTTTGACAGCGCGCACTGTAACATTTGTTAGGTTAAGGTTTTTGAAGTGGCTGGACGGCCATGAAAGCCGCCCAGTATAAGCTTTAGAGCTTGCGCAGAACTAAGCTGGCATTGGTGCCACCAAAGCCAAAACTATTACTCATGATGGTTTTTAAGCCGGCATTATCAATTCGCTTTAAGGCGATCGGTAGACCTACCGCCTCTGGATCCAGTGTCTCAATATTGGCTGATGCAGTGACAAAGTCATGAGCTAGCATGATCAGACAATAAATCGTTTCCTGAGCACCGGCAGCACCCAATGAGTGCCCAGATAATGATTTTGTAGAGCTAATAGCAGGGGCTTTATCGCCAAAAACTGCGCGAATGGCCTTTAGCTCGGCCAGGTCACCCACAGGTGTGGATGTGCCGTGGGTGTTGAGGTAGTCGATGGGCGTATCGACAGTTTGCAGTGCCATATTCATACAGCGCTCAGCGCCTTCGCCGCTAGGAGCGACCATGTCATGACCATCTGACGTAGCGCCATAACCAACAATTTCCGCCAATATGGTCGCACCACGGGTAATTGCATGGTCATAGGACTCGACGACAACCATGCCAGCGCCGCCAGCAATGACGAAGCCATCACGATTGGCATCATAGGCGCGCGAGGCCTTTTCGGGAGTGTCGTTGTATTTGCTAGACATCGCGCCCATAGCATCAAACATGCATGACTCTTCCCACGCTTCCTCTTCGCCGCCTCCGGCAAAAACCACGTCCTGCTTGCCGAGCTGGATGAGTTCGGCGGCATGGCCAATACAGTGCGCGCTGGTTGCGCAAGCGGAGGCGATGGAGTAGTTCACGCCTTTGATTTGAAAGGCGGTGGCGAGGCACGCCGAGAGGGTGGATGCCATGGTGCGTGGCACCATGTATGGACCAATGCGCTTAACGCCTTTTTCACGGGCGATGTCGGCGGCAGCAACTTGGTTGGTACTTGATGCGCCACCAGAGCCTGCCACGAGGCCGGTGCGCGGGTTAACGATTTGCTCGGGGCTTAGACCAGACATTTCGATGGCGCGAGTCAATGCAATATAGCCATAGGCTGCGGCATCGCCCATGAAGCGGCGCATTTTTCGGTCAATTAAGGCATCAAGGTTAAGATCACGAATGGAGCCACTGACTTGGCTGCGAAAACCCATCTCTGCGTATTTTTCATTGGCACGAATGCCGGAAATGCCGTTAAACAGGCTATTTTTGACGGTTTCCGTGTCATGACCAAGGCAGGAAACAATGCCGTAGCCAGTAATGACGACGCGACGCATAGTACGCTCCAATTAGAAGTTTTCGGTGCTAGTAAAGAGGCCAACACGCAAGTCGCTAGCAGTGTAAATTTCGCGACCATCGAGCAATACACGACCATCGGCGATACCCATGACCAGTTTGCGCTCGACTACACGGCGGATATTGATTTCGTAGCGCAGAACTTTTGCCGTGGGTAAGACTTGACCGAAAAACTTAACTTCACCAGCGCCTAAGGCACGGCCGCGACCGGGGTTGCCGCGCCAACCTAAGTAAAAGCCAAGTAACTGCCATAATGCATCGAGGCCTAAGCAGCCGGGCATTACGGGGTCGGTTTCAAAGTGGCATTGAAAAAACCAAAGGTCTGGATGGATATCAAGCTCAGCGATGATTTCTCCCTTACTGTTGCTGCCACCCTCGCGCGAAATATGGGTGATGCGATCCATCATCAGCATATTGGGTAGTGGCAGGCGGGCGTTGCCTGGCCCAAAGAGCTGCCCGTGAGCGCAGGCAATAAGCTCTTCGCGGCTAAACTGGGTTTGCTGATAAACGTCGCTCATAGTTTTCCTTGGGCATTTTTTTCGTGCGCCCATGGTAGCAAGGGCATTAGGGCAGAATGCCGATCCATTAGACGTAGAGTTGTTTCCAAATGTGTTTTGGTGTCATTGCAAAGACTGAACAAATCTTTGATATGAATGACTTAGCGGTGTTGCTGGACAGGATGGGCAGCGCAGGTATGATTGCGACCTGATATGCGTGCTGATATGGCATTAGGAGAAAGTTATGTGGGTTGAACTCGGTCAATTTGCGCTGGTATTGGCAGCCATCGTTGCCTTAATTCAGGGCAGCTTGCCGTGGCTAGGCATTGTTCGCGGTGAGCCGCGTATTCAGGCCGTCGCACGCACAGCCGCCTATGCCCAATTCGCTCTATTGCTATTGTCATTTATTGGCTTAACTGCAGCGTTTTTGCTGAATGATTTCAGCGTTGACTATGTTGCGCGCCAATCCAACACGCTGTTGCCATTTTGGTACAAAATTTCAGCTGTCTGGGGCGGTCATGAAGGCTCCCTTTTGCTCTGGGTGCTAGTGCTGGCCGGTTGGACTGCGGCTGTCGCACGTTTTTCGCAAGCGCTGCCATTGATTATGACTGCTCGTGTGCTCGCCATCTTGGGCTTAATCAGTACGGCCATGATGAGCTTTGTCTTATTCACCTCGAACCCATTCAACCGTTTATTTCCCGACTTCCCCATTGAGGGCAATGACCTCAATCCCTTGCTGCAAGACCCTGGTCTGATCTTCCACCCGCCCATGCTATATATGGGTTATGTCGGTTTTGCCGTGCCGTTTGCGTTCGCGCTAGCAGGCCTGCTCAATGGCCGCCTTGACTCGGCGTGGGCGCGTTGGTCGCGGCCGTGGGCATTGGCAGCATGGGCATTTTTGAGTTTAGGCATCGCCTTGGGTTCGTGGTGGGCATATTACGAGCTCGGCTGGGGCGGCTGGTGGTTTTGGGACCCTGTTGAAAACGCTTCATTTATGCCATGGCTAGCGGGCATAGCCTTGCTGCACTCATTGGCAGTAACGGAAAAGCGTGGCGTGTTTAAAGCTTGGACAGTGCTGCTGGCTATTATTGCCTTTGCTCTGAGTCTGCTAGGCACGTTTCTGGTTCGATCAGGGGTGCTGACATCGGTGCACGCTTTCGCATCTGACCCTACGCGTGGGCTTTATATTTTAGCGATATTGATTATAGTGATTGGTAGCTCGCTGGCCGTGTTTGCTTGGAAAGCACCGAGTTTGCAAAGTGAAAGCAGGCACACTACGGTGTCGCGTGATTTTTTCTTGATGATCAACAACTTATTTCTGCTCACCGCGACCGTGACAGTCTTGCTCGGCACTTTGTTTCCGCTAGTTGCCGACGCGCTCGATTTGGGCAAGCTATCGGTTGGTCCTCCGTACTTTAACTTACTCTTTGTGCCGCTGACTTTGGTGCTAATGGTGTTTATGGCCATTGGTCCGCACATCAATTGGAAGCGCGATACGTTGAGCAAGCGCCTACTGCCTTTATGGCGCGTGCTCATTGCTGCGATCGTGGCGGCGGTTGCACTGCCGCTATTGGTCTATGGCGACTTACCATGGCTAGTGGCGCTCAGCATTGGTTTATCAGCGTGGGTTTTGGGTGCTTTATTTGAGGATGTACTGGTGAAAACGCGCCACGCTAGCACGCGCTGGATTGGCCTGAAAAAACTCACGCCTAGCTATTGGGGCATGCAACTAGGCCATATTGGTCTGGTCATGGTGGTTTTAGGTGTGGCGCTTACCTCGCATTACAGTGTGGAAAAAGATGTGCGTCTAGCACCCGGTGAGACGCTAACGGTTGGCGACTATGTATTTCGCTTTGATGGCGTCGAAGATCATCAAGGCCCGAACTACACCGCTCAGCGCGGAACCTTGATGGTAAGTTCAGGCACGTGGTCTGAGGTGCTACACCCTGAGAAGCGAATTTACCGCGTGCAGCAAAGCCCTATGACAGAGGCTGCCATTACCGGCACGCTCTGGCGCGATCTCTATGTCGCACTAGGCGAGCCACTAGACAATGGCGCATGGGCAGTGCGTGTTTATGTGAAGCCGATGGTGCGCTGGATGTGGTTTGGTGCGTTGGTGATGGCCTTGGGCGCACTCATGTCCATGCTCGATAAACGATATCGTCATCGAGTGAGTACGGTGCCAACGCAACGGGCTAGCGCAGGAGCAAGGACATGAAGTCATCGAGTCGCTGGCTGATTTTCGCTCTGCCATTGGCGCTGTTTTTGGCATTGGCGGTTTTGCTATTTAGCCGAAATGGTAGTGACCCCTCATTTTTGCCTTCTGCACGCTTAGATCACGCCGTGCCAGCCTTTAATTTGCCTAGCCTTGCCGATCCCGAGCTCAAGCTCGACGAAAGCATTTTTAAAGGTCATGTCTCACTGCTTAATGTGTGGGCAACGTGGTGCGTTGCCTGCCTCATCGAAAACCCAGTCATGGTTGCTCTTTCGCAGGAAGGCGTGCGTATTATTGGCGTCAATTACAAAGATAATCGGCAAGCAGCTCTGGCTTGGCTAAGCAATAACGGCAACGCCTTTAAGCAAGTCATTTTCGACGAAGATGGCAGTTTAGGCATTGATTTAGGTGTCTATGGTGCGCCAGAAACGTATCTAGTCGACAGCAATGGCATCATTCGTTATCGCGCGGTTGGCGTGCTCGACCCGAAAGCATGGCAAACCGAGCTAAAGCCACGCTATGAGGCGCTATTAGCTGAGTTTGCGCAGGAGGCTAAGCCATGATTCGCTATCTATTGCTGAGCTTGATACTGGTCTCAGGTACGGGCTTGGCATCGGTCGATGTCCGCGACTTCGATACGCCATTGCAAGAAACTCGCTATCGTGCATTGATCGATGAATTGCGCTGTCCGAAATGCCAAAATACCAACCTAGCTGGCTCCGATGCAGGCTTAGCTGGAGACCTGAAAGATCGTGTCTATGAGCAAATTAAAGCTGGCCAAAGCGATGGTGAGATTCGTGATTATTTGATCGCGCGTTATGGCGACTTTATTACCTATAAGCCGCCAGTGCGCGCCAGCACGTTTGTGCTCTGGTTTGGCCCATTTATCCTGCTTATTGTCGCCGGCTTTACCATGTGGCGGCGTACTCGAGGAGTCGTTGCGAAACCTAAACCCTTGTCGTCACAAGAGGCGGAGCAGCTGCAGCGTGTATTGTCTGGTGATCAGGAGCGTAGGTCATGATGGCTTTGGGTGCGGATCAAATGACCTTAGTGCCGGTTGTGCTGGCGGCAATATTATTATCGCTAGCCACAGCATTTTGCCTGCTCTGGCCATTGCGTGGTGGTATGGCGGTGACAGGTCGTAGTGCGCAGGCTTTATCGAAGCAAATTTATCATGAGCGTTTGGCTGAGCTAAATGCCGATCATATGGCCTCACGCATCACCGCCGATATTTATGCGGCGCTGAAGTTAGAGCTCGATCGCGGGCTAATAGCCGATAACCAGCAGGCGGCAGATCAAAGCAGCCGGCCATTGAAAGTAGGCGGTTTGGCGTTGGCGTTATTACTGATTGTTCCTGTTGCGAGCGTGGCATTATGGCTTGGTGTGTTTTTGAACCCAGGTTTGGCGAAAGATACGCATAATGCCGAGCGCTTAGCGCCAACTATCGATAAGTTGCTGTCAGGGCAGGATATGGCCCAACAGTCGCCAGACGTTAGCTTGCCGGACTTTATGCGTGCTCTACAGCGTCGTGTGCAGGCCGATCCGAACAATGGCGAGGGTTGGCTGACTTTAGGTCTAGGCTTTATGCAGGCGCGTGAATTTGGCCCAGCAAAAGAGGCTTTAGCGCGTGCCGTGGAGCTTAGCCCTAGCGATATTCAAGTGGCGATGACTTATGTGCAAGCCAGCATCATGTCGCAACAAGGCGCGATGGACTCACTAGCGGCAAATTTGCTCAATGACATTTTGCAGCGCGAGCCGAATCACCAAGGCGCTTTATTGATGCTCGGCATGGGTAGTTTGCGAGCTGACGATAATGCTACGGCCTTAGCGGCTCTCACGAAGCTGCAAAGCTTGCGTGCAGCTATGCCTGCCGCTGAGGCCGACTCGGCAGCTGATCAGCGCATTGCTGGTTTGATTGCTGAGGCGAGTAGTGCAAATGAAGCAGAGGCGGCGAGCGATGCTTTGTACCGCGTCGAGGTCACGCTTGCGCCAGAAGTGGCACGCGCCATACCCACCGATGCAACCTTGTTTATCTTTGCCCGAGAGCCTGCAGGTCTGCCGATGCCGATTGCTGCTGTGGGTCAGCCAGTGGCGCAGTTTCCTATGTCGATTGTGCTTAATGATCGCCATAGTTTGAACTCAGCACGAGCGCTGAGCACATTCGCTGATGTGGTTATTTCGGCGAAAATATCGACTAATGGCGATGCCACTGGACCTGGCTGGCAGGCGGTAGCAGTGCCAGTACAGAAGGGTAGTGACCAGATAGTGCGCCTGCGAATTAGTGAGAAAGCGGTAGCGCGATAGTCCGTTGGTCGCAGCTTGGCGGTGAAAGTCTTGTGAAAAGATGGCTTGGGCGAGTATCCTTGCCGCCTTGAGATTGGGAGTAAAGTGGATGCGTATTATTCTTTTGGGAGCGCCAGGTGCTGGTAAGGGCACACAAGCTCAAAACATTATGAGCCAGTTTGGCATTCCGCAAATCTCCACCGGCGACATGTTGCGTGCGGCAGTGAAGGCAGGCACAGAGTTAGGCATTGCTGCGAAAAAGGTTATGGATGCTGGTGGTTTGGTGTCCGATGACATCATCATTGGTTTGGTGAAAGAGCGTATTAAGCAGGCCGACTGCGAGCCTGGCTTTTTGTTTGATGGCTTTCCGCGCACCATTCCGCAAGCACAAGCTATGATTGATGCCGGCGTGTCGATTGATCACGTCGTGGAAATTCGTGTTGCCGATGATGAAATCATTGCGCGCTTGTCTGGTCGCCGCGTGCACCCTGGTTCTGGCCGCGTTTATCATGTCATGCATAATCCGCCAAAAGTTGCGGGTAAAGATAATGAGACTGGCGAAGACCTTGTGCAGCGTCCCGATGATACTGAAGAGACTGTGGCTAAGCGCTTAGCTATCTATCATGAGCAAACACAGCCATTGGTTGGTTTCTATCAAGCTCGTGATGGTCAAACGCCTAATGCCGCTAAATACCATTTAGTGGAAGGCGTGGGCTCTGTCGAAGACATCACTAAGCGTATGCTGGCCGCGTTAAGTTAAACCCGTGTAGTGCTTGTAAACTAACGCCGCGCCTTGCGCGGCGTTATTGTTTCTGGCCCATACAGATCATTAGTTATTTGGTCTGTATCATGCCCACGTGTTGTTTGAGAGAATTGATCATGAGCTGCGTTAATGAGTCTTGCTACTGTCGCGATAAAAGCCCTATGGTGAGTGATGAGCGCACCAAAGTAGCGATTATTTTGGCCAACCTCGGCACACCAACCGCCCCAACACCGGCTGCTGTGCGCAGTTATTTACGCGAGTTTCTAAGTGATAGCCGCGTTATTGAAGTGCCTCGGCTGCTATGGTTTTTTATCCTGCGCCTGCTGATTTTGCCCGCACGGCCAAAGCGCGTAGCCAAAGCTTACGCCAGTATTTGGACGCATGAGTCGCCAATGCGCGAGACGCTGTTGGCGCAAGTCGCGGCAGTTCAGTCTCGTGTATCTGCTGCATTTCCTGCGCTCGATGTGCAGGTGTTGCCAGCCATGAGTTATGGCGAGCCATCCTTGCGCGATGCCATGGCGCATTGTCATCAGCAGGGCATTGATCAATGGCTAGTGCTGCCATTATTTCCACAGTATTCAGCAACATCGACTGCGCCGCTATATGACCAAATTGCGCGCTGGATTCCGCAGCAACGGCGACTGCCATCCTTGCAAATCATCCGCGACTATCATGCCCACCCTCACTATATTCACGCACTGGCCGAGTCGATAAAAGTGCACTGGGCGGCAAACGGCCAAGCTGAAAAGCTACTATTTTCTTTCCATGGTATTCCTCAGCCATATGCCGATAAAGGTGACCCGTATCCCGAGCATTGCCGCGCAACCGCCGCTGCTGTGGTGCGTGAGTTGGACTTAAGCGATGAGCAGTGGTGTGTGAGCTTCCAGTCGCGCTTTGGTTTTCAGGAATGGGTTAAGCCTTATACCGATGCCACGCTGAAGGCTTGGGGCGAGCAAAAACTGGCCTCTGTTGATGTGATTTGCCCTGCCTTCTCGGCCGACTGCTTAGAAACCTTGGAAGAAATCGCGGTAGAGAATCGCGAGTTTTTTCAGCAGGCGGGTGGTGGTCACTACGCCTATATCGATGCGCTCAATGCGCACAAGCTGCACATTGACATGATGCAGGCCTTGCTGGCCCCGCGCTTGGCCGCGATAGAAAGTGAGCAGAGTGCTACTGCAGCTGCTTTACTTAGTTCACGCGCAAACTAATGCGTAACACCAGCATCAGGCGTGCGTTACTAAGCCACAGGAGCAGCGCCATGCAGGTAACACTATGACAATCATGAGTGTCAGTCACGTGCTCGGTGCCGGCGGGCCTTTTGCCGAAAAAGTACCAGGCTATCAGCCGCGCGCACCGCAGCTTGCAATGGCCTTGGCCGTGGAAACAGCATTGAAGGCGAAGTCGCAGCTCTTGGTTGAGGCCGGCACGGGTACCGGTAAAACCTTTGCTTATTTAGTGCCAGCAATGCTTTCAGGGCAGAAAACCCTAGTCTCAACTGGCACGCGTAACTTGCAAGACCAACTTTTCCATCGTGATTTACCGCAAGTACGCACACTACTAGGCAAACCCATTCGTACGGCGCTGCTAAAAGGCCGTAGCAACTACCTTTGCCCCTACCGCTTAGAGCAGCATTTGAGCGATGGCGAGTTAGAGAGTAAGCAGGTTGTGCACGACTTACAGCGTGTGGCGGCGTGGGCAGGCAAGACGCAAATGGGCGATATTGCTGAGCTTATCGACATGGCCGAAGACTCTAGCGTATGGCCATTGGTGACGAGTACCGCAGATAACTGTCTGGGCCAAGAGTGCCCTAAAATTGATGATTGCCCGTTGATGAAGGCACGTGAGCAGGCGGCTGAGGCCGATATCATCGTGGTCAATCACCACTTATTTTTTGCCGATAAAGCTCTGAAAGATCGTGGCTTTGGCGAGTTATTGCCAGCAGTCGATGCAGTCATTTTTGACGAGGCGCACCAATTGCCGGAAACAGCGGCAATGTTTTTTGGTCAAAGCTTATCTTCACGGCAAATTAACGACCTGTTAGCCGACACCTTGCGTGAAATCTTAGCGGCTGGCGGTGATTTACGTGGCGCCAATGATTTGGTGTCGGTCATCGAAACGCGCTTAGCGCATTTTCGCCTGCAACTAGGCGAGGATTCGCGTAAAGGCGTGTGGGCCGATGTTAGTGAGCAAGCAGAGATGCCAGCGGCTATTGCTGCGGTGAACTTAGGCCTTGGAGCCTTACTCGATGCCTTGGCAGCGCTGAAAGACCGTAGCAAAGGCTTGGATAGCTGCCACCGCCGAGCTGAAGAGCTAGGTAAGGCCTTCGAGGAGCTCACTGGTGACACGCCAGACAACCAAGTGCATTGGTTTGAGACTTTCCGTAAAGGCTTTGTGCTGCAATGGACGCCGCTAGAAGTGTCGCAGCCGTTTCGCGCGCTCATTGATCAAGAACCGATGGCGTGGATATTTACCTCGGCAACTTTGGCCGTGCGCGAAGACTTTCGCCATATTCGCCAGCAGTTAGGCTTGAGCGATGATATCGAGGCGATTCAGTTGCCCAGCCCCTTTGCCTATGAACAGCAAGCCTTATTTTATGTGCCGCGAGGCTTACCTGACACCAGCGCGATGGGTTACACCAATGCTGTTTTGAGAGCCGCAGTACCAGTGCTGAATGCTAGTAAGGGTCGTGCGTTTTTTCTGTTTACTTCGCATCGAGCATTGCGTGAAGCTGCTGAGTGGCTGCCAAAGCAGCTTGATTTCACCTTTTTAGTGCAAGGCACACAGCCGAAGGCCGAGCTCTTGCGCCGCTTTGCCAGCACTGAGCAATGCGTTTTATTAGCTACGGGCGCATTTTGGGAAGGTGTCGATGTGCGCGGTCAGGCGCTATCGCTGGTGATTATTGATAAACTGCCGTTCGCCTCGCCGGGTGATCCGGTGATGTCTGCTCGTCTCGATGCGTATAAATCGCGTGGCCAGAATCCATTTATGGCCTACCAACTACCATCGGCGATTATCAGTATGAAGCAGGGCGCAGGGCGTTTGATTCGTGACGTGCTCGATACTGGCGTGCTCATGGTCTGCGACCCGCGCTTAGTCGGCAAGCCCTATGGCCAGCTGTTTTTGCAAAGCCTGCCGCCGATGCGCCGTACTCGTGATGTAGCCACCGTGACTGAGTTTTTTGAGTTTATTAATGCCTTGGAGCCTGCGCACACATGAAGTTGCTGGCCTTAGAAACCACCACCGAATACTGTTCGGCCGCATTGCTATCGACTGAGTCTGGCGAGATGATTTTTCGCCATCAATTTGCCCCACGTGAGCAAACGCAGCTCATTTTACCGATGGTCGATGAGTTGTTAAGTGAGTCTGGCTGGGCATTAAATGCGCTAGATGCCATTGCCTACGCTAACGGCCCAGGTGCTTTTACTGGCGTGCGTATTGGTGCTTCCGTGGCGCAAGGCTTAGCGTTTGGCGCAGATGTAGGCATGGTTGGCATTTGCAGCTTACAAACCTTAGCGCAGGCGGCATGGCGTGAGCATGGCGCGGGCCATGTGATGGCCAGCTTCGACGCCCGCATGGGCGAAATTTACGCGGGCGTGTTTCATTGCGTCGATGGCTGGATGCAGCCGACCGCGCCAGTACTGGTGTGCAAGCCCGATGCGCTACCCATTGAATGGCTGAGTGCTAACACCGAGCGCGTTGGTGTTGGCAGTGGATGGGGCAGCTATAGCGATGTTTTATCGGCGCAAATGCCAGTAAGTCAGCAATGGCCTGATCTAGCGCCTAGTGCAGTCGACGTTGCTGGCCTCGCGGCTGAGTACCTTGCCGATAAACCTGCACTGCCTCCTGAGCAGGCCTTGCCTGTGTATTTGCGTGATAATGTCTGGCGCAAATTACCTGGTCGTGGCCTATGAACAAGCTCAGCTTTGACCATCCGCAGCCGCACACCGTTATCGTGCGTGTGCTGCCTAATCATATCGATGTCATGCGCCACACCAATAACGTCGTGTATTTGCAGTGGCTTGAAGATGTGGCGTGGTCGCATTCGAGTGCGTTAGGTCTAGGTCCAGACGAGTACGAAGCCGCCGGCCACGGCATGGTGGTACGCAAGCATGAGTTGTCTTACTTATTGCCAACACACCTCGATGATGAGCTGGTATTAGCCACATGGCTAACTGAGGTTGATAAACTCTCTACCTATCGCTGCTACCAATTTATTCGTCTTAGTGATGGCCAAACCGTATTTCGTGGCAGCACCCATTTCGTTTGTGTCGATATTGCTCAAGGCCGTATTCGTCGCATGCCTAGCACTTTTTATGAGGCTTACTCGGCTGCCGCCATTAGCCCCGCACCCTAGGATTTTTGATGGACTATCTACTGTATTTTCAAGCCTTAGTCATGGGCATTATCGAAGGCCTTACTGAGTTTTTACCAATCTCTAGCACGGGGCATTTGATCCTTGCAGGCGAGCTGATGAACTTCTGGACTCACGATAAGCGCGTCGTGTTTGAAATCGCTATTCAGCTCGGAGCTATTTTGGCGGTGTGCTGGGACTATCGTGAGCGCTTAAACCGAGTGACTCGCGGCTTCTTCACCAAGGAGCCAGTATCTACACGCTTCGTGGTGAATATTTTGGTGGGTTTTTTGCCGGCGGCAGTTATTGGCTTCTTTGCCATAGGCGTAATTCGCGACTATCTATTCAGCCCCTTCGTGGTCGCGTTTATGCTGATATTAGGTGGCATCATCATCCTTTGGGCCGAGCGCCGTGAGCATGTTGTGCGCGTGCATGATGTCGATGATATGCGTTGGCAAGATGCACTAAAAGTTGGTTTTGCTCAATGTTTAGCTATGGTTCCGGGTACTTCGCGATCAGGCGCAACCATCATCGGAGGCTTGTTGGTTGGCTTGTCGCGTAAAACAGCCGCTGAGTTTTCATTCTTTTTAGCCGTGCCAACCATGATTGGCGCCACGGTGTATTCGGTCTTGAAGCATCGTCACGAATTTATTCTAGCCGACCTTCCTGTTTTTGCTATTGGCTTTATTGCAGCATTTCTCGTTGCCGCTTGGGTGGTGAAGGCGCTCGTCGCTTTTGTCTCAACGCATGGCTTTACGGTATTTGCGTGGTATCGCATCGTCTTCGGCCTCTTCATTTTTATCAGTGCTTGGGCGGGCTGGATTAACTGGCTGTCATGAGTCTGTCGCTGTATTGCTTAACGCAGGCTCACGCTGAACTTGCACAAGAGCAGGCAGAGCGGCTGGGCGCACGCTTTACAGCCGCATGGCCTGAGCAAGCACTGACTGCACGTGAGCAAAATCAGCATCGCCGACAATTATTTGCCGGTCTGCATGCGCGTGCTGCTGATACAAATGCTTCTAGCCATCGAGCCGATGCCTCTAATGGCGACAGTGCCGACTCGGTACTTGTATACGATGAGTATGGCCTAGCTCTGCAAACGCTAGAAAAGCCGTTGCCTGGGCCTGTGCGGGTAGATTTCGCCGATGCAGGTCTGCAGAGGCGCATTGCCAATGGGCATGGTGCCGGTGAGGCTGTGGCGCGTGCCTGTGGTCTGCGTAAAAAGGCGACGCCACGCGTGCTGGACGCTACGGCTGGCTTAGGCCGCGACAGCTGGATTTTGGCATCTCTTGGAGCGCAAGTAGAGATGGTTGAGCGCGTGCCTTTGGTGCATGCTTTACTAGCTGATGGCCTGCGCCGTGCGCAGCAAAGCACTCTGCTTGCAGGTGTCGCTGCTCGCTTGGCCTTACACGCCGATGATGCCCAGAGTGTGTTGCGCGCTAAGTTGCTGCTGCCGCCTTCGGAGCGCCCAGAGGTGGTGTATTTAGACCCGATGTTTCCGCATCGCGAAAAATCTGCGAAGGTGAAAAAGGACATGTGGGCATTTCGCCATGTAGTGGGTAGTGACGAAGATGCCGATGCCTTATTGGCGTTAGCGCGAGCCGTGGCAACCAAGCGTGTAGTGGTTAAGCGCCCGCGCATTGCACCAGATCTTGGGGGCGAAGAACCGCACCAACGCATGCTTGGCCAAAGCAGTCGTTTCGATCTCTACACGCCAAGATCGTTAAGCTAAGTCAGTTTCACCTTGGCAGAAAAAAGCCCCAACTCGTGGGGCTTTTTATCGACGCACTAACGCTGCTTACGCATTGGTTTTTGCCGCTGAGCGTTGTTTTTTACGTTCCTTACTAGCCTCTAGCGCGTCTAAAGCAATATTCACTTCTTCGTCGGTAATCAGTGTTACCTGCAAGATGGCTTGGCGAATGCCGCTAGGCAAAACCTCTAGCGCTTCTTGCGCAAGGCCATCGAGGCGCTTATCAAACACTAATGTGCCTTGACCACAAGTTTGAATAAAGCCCAGTGCTTTTAGCGTGTCTAAAAAGCCTTTAAACAGACCTTTGTCGAAAAACTCAGGGGCACTGAATTCACGAACAAACGATAGACGCTGAGCCAGCAAATGGCAGAGCTCTTCTAGTTGCTGCTGAGTTAGCTTGCCAGTGCCGCGCTGGTTCAAAATCGTCACGGTCATGTGGTAGCGCACTAGGGTTTGGCGCAGGCCACGGCTCAAAATATGCAGGCGAGCATAGTCTTCACTGCTGACTTTGGGTGGTGCCAAGCAGCCAGAGCGCGTGCGATTGACTAGTTTCAAGTCAATCATTGCATTGATGTATTGCGTGATAACGTCGGCGAGTTCGTCATCGCTCCAACGTAAAAATAGCTCAGACTTCAAGAAAGGGTAGACCGATTTGACGCGACGTAGCAGCTCCTCATTGGAAATGTCGCCACATTGCAGAAGTAGTACGGCGATCAATGAAGGCAGGGCGAACAAGTGCAGCGTGTTGTTGCGGAAATACGTCATCAGCACGGCTTCTTCTTCGTGCAGATAGAGTAAGTCTCCGAGCGGATGCTTACGGCGCTGTAAAATTTTCAGCTCTTCGCCATAAGCCACCATGGCTGGACCATCGAGTTCGGTGAGGGTGACACGTTCGGTATAAGGCACGGCAGCAAGCAGAGATTTATACAGTGCGACTTGTTCGGCGAGCTGGTCTTCATCGATGGCGTGCTTTGGTGTCGAGAGCAATACCAAACTTAATAAGTTGATGGGGTTGACCACGGCACTGGCGTTAATTCCAGTGTTGATTTCAAGGCCAAGCGCCATAGAGGTAGGTATAAATGCAGCTGAGTCAGCTGCTGCAGCACCTTCGGCGCGCCAGTCCGGCATGTGCGTATCGAGATGCTGATCTAGGTAGATGGGTGCGCCGAAGCTTAAGTGCACACGGCCAAAGACTTTTTTCAGCTTGCGTATAGACATCACTAAAGAGAAAAGATTTTCTTTCTCTTTTGGTCGGCCTTGCATTTCACCAATATAGGTGCCGCCTTCCATGAGTTTTTCATAGCCAATATAGGCTGGGATAAACACGAGTGGGCGCTTATGGTCACGTAAATAGCTGCGCAAAGTCATATTGACCATGCCAAGCTTGGCCGGCAGTAGACGCCCAGTACGGCTACGGCCGCCCTCAACGAAATACTCCATAGGATAGCCGTGGCTTAATATCTGGTGCAGGTATTCGTTAAATACTGCGCCATAGAGGAAATTATCTTTGAAGGTGCGGCGTAAAAAGAAAGCACCCGCACGGCGCAGCAGGCTGCCAACCACCGGCATGTTTAAGTTAGCGCCGGCAGCGATATGCGGCACCATATAGCCACGCGTGAAAATTGCATAAGACAGCAGCAGATAATCAATGTGGCTGCGATGGCAAGGCACATAGATGATCTCGTGATCAGCGACATGTTTTTCGATAACTTCAAAATTATTCACCGTGACGCCGTTATATAAGCGAGTCCACAGCCAGTTTAAAAACTTCTCAAAGAAGCGAATGACTGGATACGAGTAGTCCGAGGCAATTTCGTTGACATAAATACGAGCCCGAGCTTCGGCAACATCGCGAGTGACATTGTGAGCTTCCATTTCTTTAGCGATAGCTGCTTGCACGACATCGGCAGAGATAATGTCGCTGCGCATGGTGCGCCGGTGCGACATATCTGGGCCAATGGCGGCAGTGCGCTGGCGGCGAAAATGTACGCGTAGCACACGAGAGACTTTGCGTAGGCTACGCTCGCTGCTTTGCGTGTCATCACAGAGCTGGCGCAGAGAGATAGGTGGGTTCATGCGCAAAATAGTTTGGCGACCATGCAAGATGATGGTGATGAACTGCTTCAGTGCCGATGGCGTTGCCCATGAATCAGCAAATAGAATTTTTAGCCACGAGCTTTCTTTGTCGGGCGAGCGGCCCCACAAAATAGTCACCGGCACTAATTGCACATCGAGCGTTGGATCTTCAAAGACTGCGTCCATCAATGCCACTAGACGTGGCGAGTGTGCATGGCGAGGTTTTGCTAATAGGTTGCGATGCTCTTGTGTTAGGCAGATCAGTGAGTGCTTTTCGCGTAAGCCAAATCGGCGCATCGAGCTTAATGGCCTAGGCATGCCGAGGTGTCTCATCTCGGTATCTAACACTAGCACGCTCGAGAGCAGACGGTTTTGCAGGACATAGCAAATGGGACGATTAGGGTCGATACCTAAAAGCTCAAGATCGTTTGGCGAGACTTGCACGCGTACCCAGAGGTACATCAAGCTGCGGGTAATAAGTCGTAATAGGCGATCTAGACCGAGAAATCTCAGCATAATGCAGGCATCCTGTACAAAAGCTAGCGTCTAAATAGAACAGTGACGCGTTAAAATCGAGCCTGAGTGTAACAAAAGCCAAACAAACGCACGCACGGCAATCGTCATTTTGTCGAAATTGTGGCGTTGAACCGACCGAAGGAGTCAGTAATGTCTATTGTAATGGAAGAGTTATTGTCGCTGTTGGACTTAGAAAACTTAGAGGTGAACCTGTTTCGTGGCCGTAGTCATGATTATTTTGGCCATAATGTCTTTGGCGGCCAAGTTTTAGGACAGGCGCTAATGGCCGCTGGTCGCACAGTGGAGAATAATCTGCTGGCACACTCGCTACATGCGTATTTTTTACGACCTGGTAACCCTAAGTCACCCATCGTCTATTCGGTTGAGCGTGTGCGTGATGGCCGGAGCTTCACCACGCGCACGGTGAAAGCCATCCAGTTTGGTGAAATTATTTTCACCATGATGGCCTCGTTTGCTACCGAAGAAGCTGGTTTTGATCACCAGTTTCCCATGCCCGAGGTTGAAGGGCCTGAGGCCTACACTAGCGAGCTTGATTTACGCCGTATGATTGCTCCCTATGTGCCAGAGAAGCATCGCGCATGGCTAGAGCTGGAGCGTCCTATCGAGCTGCGCCCGATTGATCCTGTGAATCCGTTTGATGCACAACCAAAAGAGCCAATGCGCGGGCATTGGATGAAGGCACAAATGACCTTGCCCGATGATCCCTTTTTGCACCAATGCATGTTGGCATTTTCTTCAGATTTTGCCTTGATGGGGACTGCCATGCTGCCTCACGGCGCGCACTTCATGCAGCCAGACATGCAGTGTGCGAGCATCGATCACGCCATGTGGTTTCACCGCGAAGCGCGCATGGATGAGTGGCTTTACTATCATATGGATGCTCCATCGGCCTCTGCCGCCAAAGGCATGAATCGCGGTTTAATTTATACCCGAGATGGCCGTTTGGTGGCTTCCACCGCGCAAGAAGGCTTGCAGCGCCGCCGTGAGCCTAGGCCAAAAAAATCAGAGTAATGACAGCCATTTAAGAGGTGCGCTGACCATCGCGACGTAAGTTGTAGACGTTGCTTGGTGGCGCATCGGCAGGGCGTAAAAACTCGCGCAACTCGACTTCCCGTGCCCGAGTTTCGCGGTAGCCCAAGGCCATTAGCGCCTGCGTATAGTCAGTCTCAAAAAGCAGATAGCTCAACACGTTAGAACCGCTACGTTTAGTTACCCCCGACCCGCGCACAAAGCTGCGAATAGCTGGCGGCAGTGAACTGGCGTATTGGCTAGCTAATTCCTCAATACTGGCAAGCTCTGGGCTTAGCACCAAGTAATCTACTGGTCGCAAGCTCGTGGTGGCCTCGGCTGGCAGCTGCCTAACGGTGTTATTGATGCGGTGTAGGCGCTCAATATCCATCTCTAAGCTATCGGTAAACGAGCTACTCATGATGTGCCCGATGATTTCCGCGAGGCTGGGGTAGCCGCTGCGCTTAAAGCGTTTGGGCTCAGGGCTTTGTACGCCAGAACCAATCACCAAGATACGATCTGCGCCTAAGTGCAGTGCTGGGCTGATTGGTGCAAGTTGGCGTAAAGCGCCATCACCGTAGTATTCCTGATCTAGTTTCACCGCGGGAAATAGCATGGGGATGGCGCTTGAGGCCATTAGGTGTTCGACACTTAAGTCACAACGTACGCCGCGCCGCCGCGCCCGTGACCAGTTATCCAAATCACTGGCACCTTGAAAGAAGCTCACTGAATCGCCGCGTGTGTAGCTACAGGCGGTAATGCATAGCGCGCGTAAGTGGCCAGCTTGAATGGATGCGGGAAGCCGATTGAGATCTAAAGCTTCGTTGAGTAGTTGGTATAGAGGCGAGTTGTCTAGTAAAGAAACCGGCGTGCCACGGTTAAACCAGCCGAATGCTAAGTTGCAAAGCCAACGAAAAGCGCCGCCGAGCACACCAGGCCAGTCGGTGCGATAGACTTGAGCACTGTGAAAGCCAGCCCATACTTCACGCAGTGCATTCACGCCTTCTTGAAAGCAGGCGGCATGGACGGCCAAGCTCGTGGCATTGAGTGCACCGGCAGAGGTGCCACAGATGATTGGGAATGGACTGCCACAATGATCGGGCATCATCTCGGCAATAGCTTGTAGAGCACCGACTTGGTAAGCCGCGCGAGCACCGCCACCAGAAAGCACTAAGGCGGTGTTTTTGTTTGTAGTGTGCGACTTATCCATGATGCCCCCGCGGGTCATGTAGCTTTTCTACTCTCTACTTTATGATCGGCAGAGACAAGGTCTTCTCTAGGCAAACTGTGTAGCACGAGAGTAGACCGTTTGTTACTCGAGCCCTATGCTTGTCGTCTTATTTTTTGCGATATGTCTCACTAGCTTATGGCATTTTCTCTGTCTTCTTCCTCGCTATTCGGTAAGTTCGCGCTAGCAAGTGCTGCTGCGGCTTTACTGGCAATGGCTTTGGCCTACGACTTGCCTAACGGCGACTTAGGCGCCGAGATTTTTTGGCAACTACGTTTTCCACGTGTGCTTTTGGCGTTTATGGCCGGCGCAGGTTTAGCGGTCGCAGGTCTGTGGCTGCAAACACTATTTCGCCATGCCTTAGTCGAGCCTGGCCTGCTCGGTGTTAGTGCCG
The DNA here is from genome assembly GCA_041612115.1 of Perlucidibaca sp. Taxonomy (GTDB): domain Bacteria; phylum Pseudomonadota; class Gammaproteobacteria; order Pseudomonadales; family Moraxellaceae; genus Perlucidibaca. Next base: position 25,041 of record JBFJJU010000004.1, on the reverse strand, counting down.
GCGCGAGCTTGGCTGCCGTCCTGAGCTTATTACTAGGCACGACCTATGCCTTGGTTCTACCATTTGCCGCCTGTGTTGGCGCCGCACTGTCGCTATTAGCGGTCTTAGCAATGGCTAGGCGCTACCAATTACAAGCGGAAGCTTTGTTATTGGTTGGTATTGCGCTTAATGCGGTGCTGTCGGCGGCAACTCAGTTGCTGCTGATCTTGTCTCCCGACAGTGGCCTGCGTGCTGGTAGCTTCTGGCTTATGGGCAGCTTTGCCAATGCCGAATGGCCATGGCTGGCAGCCAATGCAGTGCTCTTGCTGGTGCTTCTGGGCTGGGGGCTAAAGCGCTGCACCAGCTTCGATATTTGGCTCTTGGGCGAGCGCGAAGCTGGGCATTTAGGCCTGAATGTACGGCGCTTTCGTCGCCAAGTGATTTGGGCGAGCGCTGCTGTGGTAGCGATGGCGGTGGCGCAAACTGGCAGCATTGCCTTTATCGGTTTAATGGCGCCGCATATTGCCAGCCGGCTTGTTGGCTCCATGCATCGTCAATTAATGCCAGCAACTTTGCTCATTGGCGGTGCGCTTGCGATCTTTGCCGATACGCTAGCGCGGACGCTGATGGCGCCGCTAGAGTTGCCTGTAGGCATCTTAACGGCGCTCTTTGGTGCGCCATTTTTCTTGGTTATTTTGCGCCAACGGTGGCAGCGATGAGCGGTCTGAAGCTATCGCAGCAAACACTTTTTGCCGCTAATGACACGCCGGTACTGGCATTGCCGGAACTGAGCTTTTTACCGAGCCAATGTTGGGCGATTTTAGGCCCCAATGGCGCCGGGAAATCGACGCTATTGCGTCACATTAGCGGCGTAGACAGCGAGCAGGGCGCAGCCAATGTTTGCGCTGAGTGGCACGGACAGCCCTTGCCAAGTTGGAATAGCCGGCGCTGGGCGCAGCAGCGCAGTGTCTTGCCACAACACCATAACCTGATAGCGGCGCTGTCGGTGGCGGCGATTGTGCAAATGGCAGCTTATCCTTGGGGTGGCTCGCATCCACGCTTAAGCCGCTGCCTGAATGCTGTTGTGCAGACTTGGGATATTGCGCCGTTATTGGAGCGACGCTGGCCAACGTTATCGGGTGGTGAGCAGCAGCGTGTGATGCTAGCGCGCTCGGCCTTGCAACTGAGCTTGGCTGAACCGAATGAGCCGCGTTTATGGCTGCTCGATGAGCCTTTGGCTGCCTTGGATTGGCCGCACCAACAAACGGTGTTTAGCGCCTGTGCAGCGATGTCTGCGAGTGGTGCCACGGTATTGGCCAGTGTGCACGATATGAATGCGCCATTCGCTTTTGCCACGCATGCGCTAGTGATGGGGCAGGGCAGGGTGTTGTGGGCGGGTGAGATTACAGCGGCGGACTATGTGTTGGCACTAGAGGCGGCCTTCGCGCTACGTTTAACGCGCTTGAGCCACCCCGAGTATGCACACGGTTGGTTAGTGCCGCTTAAGCCTTAGCTATTGCCTTTGGCTTAATGGCTGGTTTTACAGCCGCTTTGCTAATGGGCTTTGCTTTTGCAGCTGGCTTAGCTGCCACTTTTGCAGTTGGGGCCGCTTGTGGCTTGGCTTTTACCGCAGGCTTTGCCTGAGTCTTAGCGGCAGTCTTGGGCGTGGCTTTCACTGCTGGTGCAGCTTTAGGCTTAGCTTTTGCTGGCGTCAAATCAGTAATCGTGCCGGCCAAATGTGGCTTGCCTTTGCGAGCATCCGCTACTGTAAATGAAGTCTTGCTTGCGCTGAGCTCATTGCTAAACGCAACTTTCGCTGGCAATAACACAGGCAGTTTAAACTGCACGCTCACCGTATAAGCCTCAGGCAAAATCGACTCCATTGCCGCCAAAGACGCAGCTTTTGTCCACATGCCATGAGCAATGGCTTGCGGAAAGCCCAGTAACTTGGCGGTCACCGCATACAGATGGATGGGGTTACGATCGCCCGATACAGCGCCATAGCGGCGGCCAATATCAGCTGGAACTTGCCAATAGGCATTCGCCGTGCCGACTTTTTTCGCCTTCACTAATGCGCGAGCCTCTGCAGTGCTCGGCCGTTTAGCTGTGTCAGTGCTTTTGGCTACTGCTTGTCGGCGTAAATAAGTACTAACGCCAGTCCAGACATGCTCTTCGCCAACATAGGCTTCGCTGCGCAGGTCAAAGGTCACGCCCTTGTCATGCGGCTGCAAATTGGTCGCCGTGGTGCTAAAGCGCAGCACTTCATCAGCGCGCACAGGGCGCAGCTGAGTGATGTCATTGCTGATGTGCACGAGACCGAGCAGCGCAAACGGGAAGGCTTTATCGGTCATCACGCGCATTTGAAGGTCGAAGGTGAGCACGTGCAAATACGTTGATGGCAAGGTGTCACGTACTGCAAAACCGCAGACACGGTTGTATTCGGTCAAATGCGCACGATCAATGCGGACATCGCGTTGGCTCACAGTTAGCGTTGGCAGAGCGCCGCCTTTCGCGCTAAAGCCATTGAGTACGGCCTTGGCGTAAAAGCCTAAGGAGCTGGGCGCCTCTTTCATTTCAATAACAGACATGATGGTAACCCTTAAGCGCCGATCAGGCTTTGGCCGCAAACGCGGACGATATTGCCATTGACGCCGTTGGAGGCAGGGCTGGCATACCATGCGATAGCCTCAGCGACATCCACTGGTAAGCCGCCTTGTGACATGGAGTTCATGCGACGACCGGCTTCACGGATAGCGAACGGAATAGCTGCTGTCATTTGTGTTTCAATAAAGCCTGGGGCCACAGCATTGATGGTCACACCGATGGCTTCTAATGCTGGTTGCATGCTGTTAACCATGCCAATCACGCCAGCTTTTGAGGTTGCGTAGTTGGTTTGACCCATATTGCCGGCGATGCCGGAAATGGATGACACGCAAATGACACGGCCATTGGAGCGCAGGATTTTCTTGGCAATCAACTCGTCGTTGATGCGCTCTTCCGATGACAAGTTGATGTCGATGACCATATTCCAGAGCTGATCTTTCATGTTGGCCAGAGTTTTGTCACGCGTCACACCGGCGTTATGGACAATGATGTCGAGGCCTTTGTGAGCTTTTTTGCAATGCGCAGCGATGGCTTTTGGTGCATCGGCGGCAGTAATGTCCAGTGCGAGGACCGAACCATTGATGCTAGCAGCAACGCGCTGTAGATCTGCTTCTTGCTGTGGCACATCGAGGCAAATTACGTGTGCGCCGTCGCGCGCCAAGGTTTGCGCAATAGCTTCGCCAATGCCGCGTGAAGCGCCAGTGACCAAAGCTACTTTGCCGCTGAGAGGCTGTGCCCAGTTTGGTGTTTCACCAGCGATGGCAGTTGCTTGCACGCGCACAACTTGGCCAGAAACATAAGCTGATTTTGGCGAGATAAAGAAGCGTAGCGTCGATTCCAGGTTGGCATCGGCACCTGGTGCAACATAGATCAGCTGCGCGGTGCAGCCTTTTTTCACTTCTTTGCCGATGGCGCGCGTGAAGCCTTCGAGTGCGCGCTGAGCCGTAGTGTATTTGGCGTCATCGAGCAGTTCAGGTGTGCGACCGATAACAATGATGCGACCTGAACCACTCATTTTACGAATAACTGGGCCGAAGAAGTTGTGCAGGGCTTTTAATTCTGCACTGGTTTTAATGCCAGAAGCATCAAACACTAAGGCTTTAAATTTTTGCGAATCTTCGGCGCTGGGCACATAGGCTTGAGCGTTGAGGCCAGTACTGGCAGCGACTTCATGCACACCACTATCGAAAAAGGCACAAGTTTCTGCGTTGATATTGCTCAAGACTTTGGCAATGGCATCGGTAAGGTCTCCGCCATTTGCAGCACCCAACAATACCGTGCCTTTCACCACTGGCGCGCTGGCATCAAAACGATCCAGCGGCATTGGGCTAGGTAGGCCGAGGTTTTTAGCCACTAGTTGGCCAAAAGGGGAGTTCACAAAATCAATATAACGATCGCTCATGACGGGATTCCTCATCGATAAGTGTGGCGGAGAGTAGCGTGCTGTTTGACGCAATAAGCGGTGAAACGGCAGGCGGAATGATTAGCGTGGACGCAGACTACCAAATCTCGAGGCTGCTGTATTTGCCCGCTTATCTACTAACTGGTGTATTTCGGTCAATAGCTTGATCCGCTTTTGTGCTAGCGTGTCGGGGTTTTCCATAGGAGTCTTAACATGACCACATTACGTAAGGTCGCCATCGTTGGCGCCAACCGCATTCCCTTTGCTCGTTCCAATAGCGTTTACGCCACAGCGTCTAACCAAGACATGCTCACAGCCGCCCTTGATGGCCTAGTTAGCCGCTGCAATCTCGATGGCTTGCGCATCGGTGAAGTCGTTGCAGGCGCTGTACTCAAGCACAGCCGTGACTTCAACTTAACTCGCGAATGCGTGCTGAGCACCAAGTTGGCGCCAGAAACAACAGCATATGACATTCAACAAGCCTGCGGCACTGGCTTAGAAGCAGCCATTTTGGTTGCAAACAAAATTGCTGTTGGCCAAATCGAGTCCGGTATTGCTGGCGGCGTTGATACCACATCAGATGCGCCAATTGCGCTTAGCGAAGGCCTACGCAGCATTTTGCTGGAAGTAAACCGTGGCAAAACCACTGGCGCCAAGCTGAAAACACTGTCAAAAATTCGCCCCAAGCATTTGATTCCTGATCTGCCACGTAACGGCGAGCCACGCACTGGTTTGGCCATGGGCGATCACGCGGCCATCACAGCAGCAGAATGGAATGTGCCACGCGCTGCGCAAGATGAGCTGGCTGTTAGCAGCCACCATAAGCTTGCTGCTGCCTATGATCGTGGTTTTTTCGACGATCTAGTAACGCCATACCTTGGCCTCAAGCGTGACCAGAACTTGCGCCCAGACTCCAATATCGAAAAATTAGCGACACTGAAACCCTGCTTCGGTGATCGTGAAACCGGCACCATGACAGCGGCTAACTCGACACCATTGACTGATGGCGCCTCAGTTGTCCTACTGGCTAGCGAAGCTTGGGCAAAAGAGCACAATCTGCCTATCTTGGCATATTTAGTTGATGGCGAAGTGGCCTCGATCGACTTCGTGAACAAGAAGGAAGGCTTGTTGATGGCTCCTGCCTATGCCGTGCCACGTTTGCTGGCTCGCCGCGGCCTGACGCTACAAGATTTCGATTTCTATGAAATTCACGAAGCGTTTGCATCGCAAGTACTGGCAACATTGGCCTCATGGGAAGACCCCAAGTTCTGTAAAGAGCGCTTAGGTCTGGATGCACCTTTAGGCTCTATCGATCGCAGCAAGCTTAACGTCAATGGTTCGTCATTGGCTGCAGGTCACCCATTTGCTGCCACTGGCGGTCGTATCGTTGGCACGCTGGCGAAAATTCTCAGCGAAAAAGGCAAGGGCCGTGGCTTGGTCTCGATCTGCGCTGCTGGCGGTCAAGGTGTTGTTGCTATTATCGAGCGCTAAGCAACTGCTTCTCGTAAGATGAGCAGGCATAAAAAAGCCCAGTCTTCGCTGGGCTTTTTTACATCAGTTGCGTTTATTTCTTGATGTCTAAGAGCTCAACATCAAACTTCAGCACTTGGTTAGGGCCAATTTTGCCACCAGCACCTTGCTCGCCATAGGCTAGCGCAGCTGGGATAACAAATTCATATTTGCTACCAACAGTCATTAGCTGCACGCCTTCAGTCCAACCGGGAATAACTTGATTGAGCTGGAATGTTGCTGGCTCGCCACGATCATAGGAGCTATCGAAAGTGTCGCCATTGAGCAGCGTGCCTTTGTAATGAACGGTGACAGTGTCTTCAGCTGTTGGTTTAGCGCCTGTGCCGGCAGTCAACACACGGTATTGCAAGCCGCTAGTCGTTGTTGTTACACCTTCTTTTTTGCCGTTAGTGGCTAGGTATTTTTCGCCATCGCTAACAGCGGATTTAGCTTCTTCTTCCTGCTTTTTCATGTGCTTTTCACGCAGCTTCTGCGCAACTGTGGTTTGGATTTCACGGCGCGCGGCGTCATCCATGGCCAATTCGTTTTTCGCCATAACATCATCAAGACCTTGGGTTAGCGCGGCCATATCGAGGTCATCGCGGATAGTTTCCAAAGACTTGCCGATGTCGACACCAACGGAATAGCTAAATTTTTCAGTTTCGGTTTCTGGCGTGCTGCTTCCGAAAGGGTTGCAAGCAGCTAGTAGTGCAGCGGCGCCAAATGTCATTGCCAGCTTGGGTACTAGCGTAGAAGTACGAATCATATTGTGTCCTTTTTTCTTGGGGTAAGTGGTGGAGCGATTGAAGCGCATTGGTCTGCGTTTGTCATCGTTTCATCGGGATTTTTCTTGTAAGCGTCGCAAAAGACTTGAAGTATCCCAGCGCCCGCCGCCAAGACTTTGCACATCGGCATAGAATTCATCAATCATTTCGGTTGCTGGCAGCTGTAGGCCTAAGGCGCGAGCTTCGGCCAGAACAATGCCTAAGTCTTTGCGCATCCAGTCAACCGCAAAGCCGTGCTCATATTTATCGCTGAGCATGGTTTGGTAGCGATGCAGCAGCTGCCATGATGATCCTGCACCTTGGCCAACTAAGGGCATGACTTTAGCGACATCTAAACCTGCTTGCTGCGCGAAATGCATGCCTTCGGCCAAGCCCTCAATGACGCCTGCTACGCATATTTGGTTGACCATCTTGGCTAGTTGGCCTTGGCCGCAGCCACCAATATGCGCTTGGGCTTTAGCGTAGACGGCTAATATGTCGTGCGCACGGGCGACTGCAGCCTCACTACCGCCGCAGAAGATGCTTAGTTGACCATTTTCAGCGCCTTGCTGGCCGCCCGAAACGGGGGCGTCGACCCAGGCGACACCATACTCGTCAACTTCTTCTGCCAGTGTGCGGGTGATTGCTGCTGAGACAGTGGAGTGATCAATGATAAGGCTGCCAGGCCTTAGACCCGCGGCTATGCCATTTGGGCTGCGCACGACTTCGGCGATGTCTTCATCGCGACCAACACAGGTGAGTACAATATCGGCCGCAGCTGCCGCTTCTCTGGCGCTGCTGGCTCGTTGACCTTGATATTGCTCATGCCACGCAATAGCTTTTGCTTCATTGCGATTCCATACGGTTACCTGATGTCCGGCGCGCTGCAAATGCCCAGCCATTGGGTAGCCCATGACGCCGAGCCCGATAAAGGCGAGTGCTGCCATAGTTGTGCCTCCAAAAATATAGTGGCGATGAGCCTAGCAGGGCGCGCGCAGTGGTTAAAGTAAGTAGTACTTGCAAATACGAATCTATCTTATTTATACTTAGTACATCGACATGTACCGAGGGCGCTGCCCATGTATGTTTGCCTTTGTCACGGAGTTACCGATCGCGCTATTACTCAAGCCGCGCGCGATGGAGTGGATACTTTTGATGCCTTGCAGCAACGCACTGGCGTATCGACATGTTGCGGTGCTTGCCGTGAGCATGCTGAAGATGTGTTTGCTAGCGCTCGTGTCTCCGAAGCTGGTGCTGCAGCCGCGACGATTACGGTAGGGCAGTGGCAGCCTGCAGCGGCGCTGCGCTAAGCTCTACAACGTCTGCGCGAATGGCCTTAAAGCCTAGATAGTAGACACAAAAAAGCCGCGAATTTCGCGGCTTTTTCATGGCGACAAACTTAGCGTTTGTCGACCGGCGTAAAGTCACGTTGCGTGTGACCGGTATAAAGCTGGCGAGGACGGCCAATTTTATACGGCGCACTGTGCATTTCTAGCCAATGCGAAATCCAGCCGACTGTACGCGCTAAGGCGAAAATCACTGTGAACATTGAGGTAGGAATGCCAATGGCTTTCAAGATGATGCCCGAGTAGAAGTCAACGTTCGGGTACAGCTTGCGCTCCACAAAATATGGGTCGCTCAAGGCAATGCGCTCAAGCTCCATGGCCAAGGCCAGTTGCGGGTCATCGATATTGAGAGCTGCCAACACTTCATCACAGGTCTGTTTCATGACTTTGGCGCGTGGGTCAAAGTTTTTGTAGACGCGGTGACCAAAGCCCATCAATTTCACTTCTTTGGTTTTCACTTTTTCCATGAAGTCGGCGACGTTTTCAACGCTGCCAATTTCGTCGAGCATCTTCAGAACGGCTTCGTTGGCGCCGCCGTGTGCTGGGCCCCAAAGCGCGGCGATGCCAGCAGCGATACAGGCGTAAGGATTAGCGCCAGTGGAACCAGCCATGCGCACGGTTGATGTCGATGCATTTTGCTCGTGATCAGCATGCAGGGTGAAAATGCGATCCATAGCTTTTGCCAGCACTGGATTGACTTTATAGCCTTCGTCAGCTGGCACGGCGAACATCATGTGCAGGAAGTTTTCTGCATAGTTAAGATCGTTGCGTGGGTACATGAACGGCTGGCCAGACGAATACTTGTAGCTCATTGCGGCGATCGTTGGGATTTTCGCGATCAGACGAATAGCGGTGATTTCGCGATGCTTTGGATCATTTACGTCCAAATTATCGTGATAGAAGGCTGATAACGCACCAACTACGCCACACATTATTGCCATCGGATGCGCATCGCGACGGAAGCCTTCAAAAAACTTGCGCAATTGCTCGTTGACCATGGTGTGGTTGGTCACTAGCTCGGTGAATTCTGCTTTCTGCTCAGCATTTGGCAATTCGCCATTGAGTAGCAAATAGCAAACTTCTAAGTATTCAGCGCTTTCAGCGAGCTGGTCGATTGGGTAGCCGCGGTGCAGCAAAATACCTTTGTCGCCATCAATAAACGTGATTTTCGATTCGCATGCCGATGTGGCCATGAAGCCTGGGTCGTAAGTGAAGTAACCTTTGGCTAAAATATTTTTAACATCAACAACATCTGGTCCTAAGGTGCCAGATAAAATCGGTAAATCGATTGTGTTATCGCCAATGGTTAACGTCGCGGTTTTGGCCGTCATCACGGTCTCCTGAAGAGGGGGTCAGCGCTCAGCGGGGGCTGCACCAGCGTCATCAAATTAAACCAACGCGCAGGGCGCAAGCATCAAGAATGGGGACAGCGTGGGGGCAGCTCTTTGCGGGTTGCGCTATTAGCTTAAATCACGAGACAAAATTGTCAATAAATTAGCCGCTATCTTGTCAACCAATTCGACTGAAGTAGGGGCTAATCGTTGCAAATGTCAGACTTTTGTCTATAAAAATGCATTTTTACTAGTTTGTATTACGTTCTGTGCGGGATTATACTTTCTCGCCAATCTGCTGAATGCTCAAAAAATAAGCTTTAAATCTTATTTTTCAAGTACTTATGCTAGAGGACATTGCAAACATCAGCCACGCCCCTTAGGGCCCGACCAACAGGACGCTCTCTGTGAAAAGTAACAGACCGGTCAATCTCTCGTTGGCTACTGTCATTGAAGTTAATCTTAAATCGCCAGTGGCAATCGCTTCTATCCTTCATCGCCTATCAGGCATTTTGCTGTTTTTTGTGGTGCCGGGCTTGCTCGCGCTACTGAGCTGCTCACTGGCCTCCCCAGAAAGTTTTGCCTCGACAAAAGAGTTGCTCAGCGGTGTTGCTGCTAAAGCAGTGCTCTTTGTTTCTCTGGCCGGCTTGGTCTATCACTTGCTAGCCGGTATTAAGCATTTGATCATGGACTGGGGCTTTGCTGAGACGCTGGAGGGCGGTCGCGCCTTCGCTACTTCTACATTGGTGGCCTCAGCATTTGCCATCGCCGCTGTCTTTGTATGGGTGATGTTCTAATGAAAAGTGCAACAAGTTTCTCTCGTTCGGGTTTGTCCGATTGGATAGCACAGCGCGTTAGTGCTGTTATCTTAGCGGTCTACACCATTTGGCTATTTGGCTGGATCATTGCTCACCCAAGTCTTGACTACGAAACCTGGCATAGCTTTATGACCACCACGCCTATGCGCATTTTTACCTTGCTGGCACTGTTGTCGTTTGTAGGCCACGCATGGATTGGCATGTGGACAGTCACCACCGACTACCTAACGTCGATGCAGATGGGTCCGAAAGCCGATGTGCTGCGTTTGTTAGTGCAAATGGCCATGGCGATCGCGTTGTTTGTGGTCATCGTGTGGGGCATTCAGATCATTTGGGGCAGCTAAGATCATGACAAAGATGCGTACAGTAAATTTTGATGCAGTGATCGTAGGTGGCGGCGGTGCTGGCATGCGTGCATCACTGCAATTGGCACAATCAGGCTTCAAAACTGCCTTGATTTCGAAAGTATTTCCAACGCGCTCGCACACCGTGTCGGCGCAGGGCGGTATCACCTGTGCTATTGCTTCAGCCGATCCTAACGACGACTGGCGCTGGCATATGTACGACACTGTTAAAGGTGCCGACTTTATTGGTGACCAAGATTCCATCGAGTATATGTGTTCGGTTGGCCCGCAGGCCGTGTTTGAACTTGAGCACATGGGTTTACCATTCTCGCGTACTGAAGAAGGTCGTATTTATCAGCGTCCATTCGGCGGGCAGTCGAAAAACTTTGGTGAAGGTGGTCAAGCCGCGCGTACTTGCGCTGCCGCCGACCGTACTGGCCATGCGCTGTTGCACACGCTGTATCAGCAAAACTTAAAGCACAAAACCACGTTCTACATCGAATGGTTGGCTTTAGACATTGTGCGTAACCAAGATGGTGCAGTCTGCGGCGTTATTGCCATGGACATCGCCACTGGTGAAACCGTTTTCTTCAAGTCGAAAGCTACCGTGTTTGCAACAGGTGGTGCAGGTCGTATTTATTCATCGACCACTAACGCGCACATCAACACCGGCGACGGCGTTGGCATGGCAGCGCGCGCCGGCATTCCATTGCAAGACATGGAAATGTGGCAGTTCCACCCAACTGGCATCGCCGGTGCCGGCACCCTGGTGACCGAGGGTTGTCGCGGTGAGGGCGGCTATCTGCTCAATAAAGATGGCGAGCGCTTCATGGAACGTTATGCGCCGAATGCTAAAGATTTGGCATCGCGCGATGTTGTTGCCCGCTCCATGGCTCTGGAAATTCGCGAAGGCCGCGGTGCTGGTCCAGATGGCGAATACTTATTCCTTAAGCTCGATCACTTGGGTAAAGACGTGCTGCATAGCCGTCTGCCAGGCATCTGCGAATTGGCACAAACCTTCGCACACGTCGATCCTGTGAAAGAGCCAATTCCGGTGATTCCAACCTGTCACTACATGATGGGCGGTATCCCGACCAATGTGCATGGCCAGGCCTTGAGCACCGATGCCTCTGGTAAAGATTCGGTCATCCCCGGCCTTTACGCTGTTGGTGAAATTGCCTGCGTATCGGTACACGGCGCTAACCGTCTCGGCGGCAACTCGTTGCTCGACTTAGTGGTATTTGGCCGTGCTGCTGGCCTGCATATCGAAGATGCATTGCGTCAAGGTATGGATCAGCGCCAGCCGAGCGAATCCGATGTTGAGCGTGCGCAATCTCGTATGGCGCGTTGGGATAGCTCAGTCAGTGGCGAATCAGTGCCTGCATTGCGCAAAGAGCTACAAAAAACCATGCAATCGGCCTTCGGTATTTTCCGTCGTGGCGATGATATGGATACCGGTGTGGCTGCTGTTGCTGCACTGCGCGAACGTATTGCGAAAGCGCATTTGGGTGATAAGAGCAATGCCTTCAACACCGCCCGTGTTGAAGCGCTGGAGCTCGATAACTTGCTAGAAACTGCACAAGCCACAGCTTTGTCGGCACAAACTCGTACGGAGTCACGCGGCGCTCATAGTCGTGAAGATTTCCCAGAGCGTGATGACGAAAACTGGCTAGTGCACTCCTTGTTCAATACCGAAACTAAAACGGTGAGCAAGCGTGCGGTGAACTTCGCGCCGAAGCAGGTGAAAACCTTCCAGCCCAAAGCTCGTACATACTAATTTCAGGGGTGCATCATGCTTAAAGTCAGCATTTATCGCTATAACCCGGAAACGGATCGCGAACCATATATGAAGGATTATCAAGTCGACACACAGGGTCGTGACTTGATGGTGTTGGATGTGTTGAATCTAGTCAAAGAGCAAGACGATACCTTGGTGTATCGTCGCTCATGTCGTGAAGGCGTCTGCGGTTCCGACGGTCTCAGCATGAACGGTAAAAATGGTTTGGCCTGCATCGTGCCAATTTCGCAAGCCACTAAGGGCGGCAATCATCTGATTGTTAAGCCTTTGCCAGGCCTGCCGGTTATTCGTGATCTGGTTGTCGATATGACCATGTTCTATAACCAATACGACAAAGTTCAGCCGTTCATTATTAATGACACGGCAGAGCCCGCGATTGAGCGCCTGCAGTCGCCAGAAGATCGTGCCAAAATCGATGGCCTGTATGAGTGCATTCTTTGTGCTTGCTGTACAACAAGCTGCCCATCGTTTTGGTGGAACCCTGAGAAGTTCCTCGGTCCATCTGCCTTATTGCAGGCGTGGCGCTTCTTGGCCGATAGCCGTGATAACGCCACAGCTGAGCGTTTAGCAAAGCTCGATGACCCGTTCTCCTTGTTCCGCTGCCGCGGCATCATGAACTGTGTCAGCGTCTGCCCTAAGGGGCTAAATCCGACTAAAGCTATTGGTCATATCCGCAATATGCTGTTAACCGAAGGCTCATAAAGCCAACGTTTGCTGGCTTTAAAAAAGGCTCTGTCGATATCCTCGGCAGAGCCTTTTTTTATTTCGTTAAATAGTGCTCGCATTTAGTCGGAATTAACTGCAATCACACTTTGGTAGTGGTTTATCCTCTTGAGTATTCGCGCTAGACTGCCCAACGCGGTTTATGCATAAAAGCGCTTAAATTGCGCTTGTGTGTGGGTCGTAGCACCTTAAAAGGGAGCTACGGTGACAGTCAAAGGAGGGCGGCGGTTAACCATCGTGCCAATCGCCTTGCGCACCTCCGCTTGGGAAGATCATCATGCAAGAAGGCCAGATGCTACGGCAGTTGAATACCTCTCAACTCTCTGCCGAAAACGCCGCCTATGTTGAAGAGTTGTACGAGCAGTACCTGATAGCCCCAAATGACGTGCCGGATGACTGGCGCAGTTATTTTGAAAAACTTCCCCGTGTCGACGGCATTAGCATCGACACCCCGCACAAAGGCGTGCGGGAACAATTTTTACTCCTTGCTAAAAATAGTAGCCGTTCGCGCCCAGCGCCTACAGGCAGCGTGAGCAGTGGCCACGACCGACGTCAAGTGGGTGTGCTGCAGCTTATTGCCGGCTATCGCAACCGTGGTCATCAGCAGGCCAAGCTCGACCCGCTCGGGCTAATGCCGCGTCCAGCGGTTGCTGACTTAGACATTGCTAGTCATGGCTTATCACTTGCCGATATGGACACTGTGTTCCAGACCGGCAACCTAGCCATCGGTAAAGATGAATGTACGCTACGTGAAATGGTTGATGCCATGAACGCAATTTATTGCGGCAGCATCGGCATTGAGTACATGCATATTGTTGATACCGTGCAAAAGCGTTGGATTCAGCAACGCTTAGAAGGCAAGCGTGGCCAACCTGGATTCTCAGCTGAAATCAAAAAGGATTTGCTCGAGCAAATTACCGCAGCTGAAGGCCTAGAAAAATACTTGGGCACCAAGTTTGCTGGTGCCAAACGTTTCGGCTTAGAGGGTGGTGAATCACTGATTCCCATGATCGATGAGTTGATCCAACGCGCAGGTAGTTACAACACCAAAGAAGTTGTTATCGGCATGGCTCACCGTGGCCGCCTCAACGTGTTGGTGAATATTCTAGGTAAAAAGCCAACAAATCTATTTGATGAGTTTGCTGGTAAAACCTTTAACCAGAGTGGCTCTGGTGACGTTAAATATCACCAAGGCTATTCATCGAACGTGATGACGCCTGGTGGTGAAATGCACTTGGCATTGGCCTTTAACCCGTCGCACTTAGAAATCGTATCCCCCGTAGTTGAGGGCTCAGTGCGTGCGCGTCAAGATCGCCGTGGCGATAGTGTCGGCCGCTCCGTATTACCGATTAGTATCCATGGCGATGCTGCATTTGCTGGTCAAGGCGTGGTGATGGAAACCTTCCAGATGTCGCAAACACGCGGCTATCGTACGGGCGGCACCATTCATATCGTGGTGAATAACCAAGTTGGCTTTACCACTAGCCGTATCGATGATGCACGCTCTACCGAGTACTGCACGGGCGTGGCAAAAATGGTGCAACCACCCATTTTCCACGTCAATGGTGATGATCCTGAGGCGGTGTTGTTTGTCACGCAAATGGCCTTGGATTTCCGCATGGAATTCCAGAAAGATGTCGTTATCGATATGTTCTGCTATCGCCGCCGTGGCCATAACGAAGCCGATGAGCCGTCTGCGACTCAGCCAAAAATGTATCAAATCATCAATAACTTGCCGACCACTCGTGCGATTTATGCGGCTCATTTAGCTGAGCAAGGTGTAGTGAATGCTGGCGAAGCTGATGCTTTGGTTGAGCGCTACCGCGAGGCATTAGAAGCCGGTAAGAGTGTGGTTAAGCAGTTAGTCACTGAGCCGAATAAAAGCTTATTCGTGGATTGGACTCCCTACTTAAATCACGCGGTGGTTGATGACTGGAACACCGGTGTGCCATTGCCTAAGTTGATTGAACTCGGAAAGCGCTTGGGTCACGTACCCGAAGGTTTTGTGATTCAGCGTCAAGTGCAGAAAGTCGCCGATGATCGTAAGCGCATGTGGGCCGGCAACCTTGACTTAAACTGGGGTGCTGCTGAAGTAATGGCCTACGCCACCTTGCTCGATGATGAGACCTTGATTCGTATTACGGGTCAGGATGTTGGTCGTGGCACATTCTCTCATCGCCATGCGGTTATGTATAACCAAAAGGACAACGAGCCGTTCGTGCCTCTACAGCATATTAGCAGCATGCCACGCCGCTTTGAGCTCTATGACTCACTGCTGTCGGAAGAGGCCGTGCTGGCATTTGAATATGGTTATGCGACTACCACACCAAGTGCTCTGATCATTTGGGAAGCGCAATTTGGTGACTTTGCCAATGGTGCGCAAGTCGTTATCGACCAGTTCATCTCCAGTGGCGAAACCAAATGGGAGCGTTTGTGTGGTCTAACCATGCTCTTGCCGCATGGTTTTGAGGGTCAGGGTCCTGAGCACTCATCGGCTCGTCTTGAGCGCTTCTTGCAGCTGTGCGCCGAGCACAATATGCAGGTCTGCACGCCTTCGACTCCGGCACAAATATTCCACTTATTGCGTCGACAAGCCGTTCGTCCGCTGCGTAAGCCCCTGATTATCATGTCGCCGAAAAGCTTGTTGCGTCATAAATTGGCGACATCACCATTAGAAGCTTTAGAAAATGGCCGCTTTGAAACGGTGTTGCCAGAGATCGATCAGCTTGACCCTAAACAGGTCAAGCGGGTGGTGATATGTGGCGGTAAAGTCTATTACGACATACTCGAAAAGCGCCGTGAGTTGGGTCTTAGTGAAGTCGCGGTGGTGCGAGTGGAGCAGCTCTATCCATTCCCCGATAAGCGCTTATTGGAAATATTGGCACCCTATAGCAATATCGATGATGTGGTGTGGTGCCAAGAAGAGCCAATGAACCAGGGTGCGTGGTACAACACCCGTCATAACTTAGAGCGTGTGGTGCGCCAGTGGCAGCCAGAATTATGCATTCGCTATGCTGGCCGACCACTATCAGCTGCTCCTGCGGTTGGATCGATGTATTTGCATGCGAAAGAACAGGCGGCATTAGTCGCTGATGCCCTAGGCGGTAAAACCGTCTAACTAACCGCCGAGTCATAAGGAAATTAACCATGAGTGTGGAAATTAAAGCCCCGATATTCCCAGAGTCTGTAGCTGATGGCACGGTGGCTACTTGGCACAAAAAGCCTGGTGAAGCAGTTAAGCGCGACGAGCTGATTGTTGACATTGAGACCGATAAAGTTGTGCTAGAAGTACTTGCTCCGGCCGATGGCGTTATTAGCAATATACTCAAGCAAGAGGGCGATACAGTCCTTTCACAGGAAGTCTTAGCAACTTTCACGGAAGGTGCCGCTGCGACTGCTGTAGCAGCTGAAGCCAGCGCGCCTGCAGCTGCTACAGCAGCGACTGCCTCCGCGGCAGCGGGTCCTGCTGCACGCAAAGCAGCCGCTGAAAGTGGTGTATCGCTAGATAGCATTGAAGGCTCCGGTAAAGGCGGTCGTGTTACTAAGGCCGATGTGCAAGGCGCGAAAGCTGCTCCGGCTCCAGCTGCGGCCGCTCCTGTGGCCACTGCTCCTGCCGTATCGTTAGCGGTTGGTGAGCGTGTTGAAAAACGCGTGCCAATGACGCGTTTGCGCGCCAAAGTCGCTGAACGTTTGCTCGAAGCGAAGCAGTCCACAGCCATGTTGACGACGTTTAACGAAGTCAACATGAAGCCGATCATGGACCTGCGTAAACAGTACGTGGACAAATTCGAAAAAGTGCACGGCGTACGCTTGGGTTTTATGTCGTTTTTTGTGAAGGCCGCTGTCGAAGCGCTGAAGCGCTTCCCCGCTGTTAACGCTTCTATCGACGGCCACGACATTGTTTATCATGGCTATAACGACATTGGTGTGGCGGTGTCATCAGACCGTGGCTTGGTAGTGCCGGTGCTGCGCAATGCTGAATACATGAGCTTGGCAGAGGTGGAAAAAACCGTCATGGGCTTTGGTAAAAAAGCGCGTGATGGCAAGCTTTCCATGGATGACATGACTGGTGGCACTTTTACCATTTCCAATGGCGGTGTCTTCGGTTCATTATTGTCCACTCCCATTTTGAACCCACCACAAACGGCCATCTTGGGTATGCACAAAATCCAAGATCGTCCGATGGCAGTCAATGGCCAAGTGGTTATTTTGCCGATGATGTACTTGGCTGTGTCTTATGACCATCGCTTAGTTGATGGTAAAGAGGCCGTGAGCTTCTTGGTGGCCATTAAAGAGCTGATTGAAGACCCAGCCCGTATGCTGTTGGAAATTTAAGCGATTGTTGCCGTGAGCCGATTCGTCGGCTCAATTATTTAGAGAGAAACTATGAGTCAACGCGCAGATGTGGTCGTCATCGGTGGCGGCCCTGGTGGCTATGAAGCTGCCATTCGTGCCGCCCAACTTGGGTTATCGGTGATTTGTATTGAGCGTCGTATTCACAAAGGCAAGCCAGCGCTTGGCGGCACGTGTTTGAACGTCGGCTGTATTCCATCGAAGGCTTTGCTAGATAGCTCGCACAAATATCATGACCTGAAAGCTGGTTACGAAAATCACGGCATCAGCACAGGTGACGTGAAAATAGATATTGCCGCGATGTTAGCGCGCAAAGATAAAGTGGTTGACCAGCTTACAGGCGGCATTGCTGGACTACTGAAGGGCAATGGCATCACATGGTTGCAAGGCAGTGGTCAGTTACTGGCTGGTAAGCGTGTCGAATTTACACCGCATGAAGGTGAAAAAGAGATCATTGAAGCCGGTCATGTCATCTTGGCCTCAGGTTCAAAGCCGATAGAAATTTCCGCAGCACCATTGGTCGATGGCATTGTCGTCGACTCCACCGGTGCGCTTGAGTTTACTGAAGTGCCGAAGCGTTTAGGCGTTATCGGCGGAGGCGTTATCGGTCTTGAGTTAGGCTCAGTGTGGTCGCGCCTAGGTGCTGAAGTGGTGGTGCTGGAAGCGGTTGATGAGTTTCTCACCATTGCCGATAAAGCCATCTCGAAAGAAGCCAAAAAGCTGCTAACTAAGCAAGGTTTAGATATTCGTCTTGGCGCCCGTGTTACGGGTTCAGAAATTAAGGGCTCACACGTTACGGTGACTTATACCGATGCTAATGGCGAGCACAGCGAAGTTTTTGACAAGTTGATCGTTGCTGTTGGTCGTCGTCCAGTGACTAGCGGTTTACTCAGTGCTGACAGCGGCATTACCTTAGATGAACGCGGTTTTGTTCATGTTAATGACCAGTGCCGAGCTTCTGTGCCTGGTGTTTATGCTATTGGCGACTTAGTGCGTGGCCCAATGCTCGCGCATAAAGCCATGGAGGAGGGTGTCATGGTGGCGGAAATAATCGCCGGCCATCATGCGCAGATCAACTATGACCTCATCATTTCAGTCATTTACACGCACCCAGAAGTGGCGTGGGTAGGTTTATCTGAAGAGCGTGCTAAGTCTGAAGGCTATGATGTTAAAGCCGGTCAATTTCCCTTCGCCGTTAACGGTCGTGCTTTAGCTGCCGATGACAGCGATGGCTTTGTGAAGTTCGTCGCCTGCGCTAAAACTGACCGCCTGCTCGGCATGCATGTTATTGGCCCAGGGGCCGGCGACATGATTCACCAAGGCCTAATCGCCATGGAGTTTGGCTCAAGCGTCGAAGACTTGCAGCTCATGTGCTTCGCGCATCCGACTTTGTCGGAAGTGGTACATGAAGCCGCACTGTCAGTCGATGGCCGCGCTATCCACGCCATCCAACGTAAACGCAAGTAATTAGACTTATCGGGGCCCAAGGGCCCCGGTTCATTTCCGCCAGAATGCATAGTTCTTGGCGGGCAAAAAGCCTAGCTCTGCTAGGTCAAACACAACGAGTGGTGATCTCACGATGAATCTGCACGAGTATCAAGGCAAGCAGCTGTTTGCCGACTATGGTCTGCCGGTATCCAAAGGCTTCGCAGCCTCTACACCGGAAGAAGCCCGCGCTGCTGCTGAGCGTATTGGTGGCGATGTTTGGGTGGTTAAAGCCCAAGTTCACGCCGGTGGCCGCGGTAAAGCCGGTGGCGTGAAGCTGGTCAAAACCTTGGATGAAGTCGAAGCCTTTGCCCGCGAAAAGCTCGGCACACGCTTAGTGACCTACCAAACAGACGCGAAGGGCCAGCCGGTCTCGAAGATTTTGGTGGAAAGCTGCACTGATATCGCCAAAGAGCTGTATTTAGGCGCGGTTGTCGATCGTGCCACACGCCGTATCGTTTTCATGGCGTCTACCGAAGGCGGTGTTGATATTGAGAAAATTGCTCACGAAACACCAGAGAAAATTCTCACCGCAGCAATCGATCCATTGGTCGGTCCACAAGCCTTCCAAGGCCGTGAGTTGGCTTATCAGCTTGGCCTAGACAGCAATCAAGTGAAACAGTTCGTGAAGATCTTCATGGGCTTAGGCAAGATGTTCACTGATCTTGATCTGGCGCTGTTGGAAATCAACCCACTAGTCATCACCAATGAAGGCAACTTGCATTGTCTAGACGCGAAAATCGTTATCGATTCCAACGCGCTTAGCCGTCATCCTAAACTCAAAGCCATGTACGACCCATCGCAAGATGACGACCGTGAGCGCCGTGCCGCTGAGTGGGAGCTGAACTATGTTGCCCTTGAAGGCAATATCGGCTGCATGGTCAATGGTGCTGGTTTGGCCATGGCAACCATGGACTTGATCAAACTCAAAGGCGGACAGCCTGCTAACTTCCTCGATGTTGGCGGTGGTGCGACCAAAGAGCGTGTGACTGAAGCATTCAAAATCATCTTGTCTGATGACTCGGTAGCAGCAGTTTTAGTCAATATTTTCGGCGGCATCGTTCGTTGCGACATGATTGCTGAAGGCATCATTGGCGCTGTGAAAGAAGTTGGCGTGAAAGTGCCAGTGGTGGTTCGTTTGGAAGGCAACAATGCCGACCTCGGCGCGCAAAAGCTGCGTGAAAGCGGACTCAATATTATTCCAGCCGCCTCGCTCAATGAAGCTGGCGAGCTCGTTGTTAAAGCTGTGGGAGTCTGAGCATGAGTGTTCTGATCAACAAAGATACAAAAGTGATCTGCCAAGGCTTTACTGGCTCGCAAGGCAGCATGCACAGCGAACAGTCGATTGCTTATGGCACGCAAATGGTCGGTGGTGTAACGCCGGGTAAGGGCGGCACAACGCATTTGGGCTTGCCAGTATTTGATACTGTGCGCGAAGCCGTTGAGAAAACGGGTGCTACGGCATCGGTGATTTACGTGCCAGCCGCTTTTGCTAAAGACTCGATTTTAGAAGCTGTCGATGCCGGTATTGAGCTGGTGGTGTGTATCACTGAAGGCGTGCCAACGATCGATATGCTGTTCGTGAAAGAGTACATCGTGCGTAAAGGCGGTGTGCGCTTAATCGGCCCGAACTGCCCAGGCATCATCACGCCAGGCGAATGCAAAATCGGCATCATGCCCGGCCACATTCACTTGCCAGGTAAGGTTGGCATCGTGTCGCGCTCAGGCACATTGACCTACGAAGCGGTGAAGCAGACCACTGACCTAGGCTTTGGCCAGTCAACCTGTATCGGCATCGGTGGCGACCCCATTCCTGGCATGACGTTTATCGATGCCTTGGAGCTGTTCCAAAACGACCCGCAAACCGAAGCCATCATCATGGTTGGTGAGATTGGTGGTTCGGCCGAGGAAGAGGCAGCTGAGTTTATTAAAGCGCACGTCACTAAGCCGGTTGCATCGTATATTGCAGGTGTTACTGCACCTCCAGGCAAACGCATGGGCCACGCCGGTGCCATCATTTCTGGTGGTAAAGGCACGGCAGATGAAAAATTCGCTGCATTGCAAGCCGCTGGCGTAAAAACTGTGTCAAATCCAGCGATGCTGGGTGCGGCCATTGCTGAGCTGACTGGCTGGAAATAAGCCTTAAGTCTGCAACGCCAAAGCCCGCTTAAGCTTTAACGTTTAAGCGGGCTTTTTCGTTTCTGCGCATTGAATAATCTGTGACGTGTAATACTCACCGCCATTGCGTGACTAAGCAGTAATAATCGATTGTGTTGAGAGATGTGCATGTCTATTTTTTCTGGGTTTTTGGCATTACTGGTGGCCATTATTATTGGCTTGATGCTGTGGACGGGCATTGGTCAATGGTGGGTAGAACGTGAGTATCCACCCATTGGGGAATTCATCACGGTCGATGGCATTAAGCTGCACTATGTCATTGCAGGAGAGGGGCCGAGCATTGTGCTTGTTCATGGCGCTAGTTCAAATTTGCAAGAGTTCACCAGCAGCATTTTGCCTGAGCTGGCCAGAACGCACCGCGTTATAGCTTTTGATCGTCTAGGTTATGGCCATAGCCAAGCGCCAACGAGCGATATGTGGTTGGATCCCGCCGCCGTTGCTGATTTATTGCTAAAGGCCTCGGCAGAGTTAGGAGTGAAAAAGCCACTTGTCTTAGGTCACTCTTGGGCTGGTTCAGTGGTGATGGCAGCGATGGTGAATTTCCCTGAGCGGATTCGTGGCGGCATTTTGCTCAGCGGTGTGGCTGGGCATTGGGCAGGACCGTTGAACTGGACCTATGAAGTCGGTGATAAGCCTCTCATCGGGCCTTTGTTTGCTTGGACGTTGGTGTACCCACTGGGCTCGCTAGTGTTGGAGAACAATGTGCAAGAAGTATTTACTCCCGACACCATGCCAGAAGGGCATTTAGAGCGCGCATCGGTGGCTTTGGCGCTACGGCCGGCGACATTCCAGCGCAATGTGCACGACATGAATCGGCTCAATGAATATATGCAGGGGTTGAGCCCGCTCTATGACCAAGTGAAACAGCCGCTACTGATCATCCATGGCGAAGAGGATATTTTAGTGCCGTACTGGAATCATGGCCGCCGCCTATTGCCAGTGATTAAGCAGGCGAAAGCGGTGTTGTTAGCGCATACAGGCCATGCGCCACACCATACGCAAACAGCGCGAGTGGTGAAAGAGATTAATGCGTTTGCAGCTGGCCTCTAGGTAATCGCTTGCCCGTGTAGAAACAAAAATGCCCCGATAATGGGGCATTTTTGTTTAGGTGCTACACATCAGCAAAGACCTAACTCAGTGGTGATGACCACCAACGCCATGGACATGGCCGTGCTCTAGCTCTTCGCCTGTTGCAGCGCGAACTTCGGTCACGGTGACATCGAAATGCAGCGTTTGGCCGGCTAATGGGTGATTGCCATCGACAGTAACTTCGTCGCCATCGACTGCCTTCACGGTGATGACCTGCATGCCTTGCGCGGTTTGCGCTTGAAACTGCATGCCGACTTCGATGTTGTCTACGCCTTGGAACAGGTTGCGTGGAACAGTTTCGAGCAACTCTGGGTTCAGCTCGCCGTAGCCTTCAGCAGGCGCAACGCTGACTTTTAAGCTGTCACCAACAACTTTACCAACCAAGGCATTTTCCAAGCCTGGGATGATGTTGCGATGGCCGTGCAAGTAGGCAAGTGGCTCGCCGCCTTTTGAGCTGTCGATGACATCGCCGGCATCGTTAGTGAGTGTGTAGTCGATGAGCGCGACGCTGTCTTGAGCAATTTGCATAAAAAACCTATGGGGTTATGGGGTGTGGGAGGCCAAATGGCTGGGCGATATGGTATCTGATTTGGCCGCGAATCAAAAATAGCGATGCCATTGCAGGCTAAGAGTGCTCAAGGCATCGGCGCGCCATTCGCGATTAACGCTGAGCTCTATGGCTTGATTGCGCTCATATGACCATTGCAAGCCACTGCGTAGCTCGTGGTCTACGCGCTTGGCTGGATAGGCGTAGAGGTTTTTCACATCGACTAGCCAGCGCAACTCGCGGCCTGAGTCGGCGATGACACCGCCGGTGCAACCCGAGCGCAGGCCGGAGCTTAGTTCCCAGCCATCGCTAAGGGCAGATCCGCCTTGCAGGCGACTATGCGACTGGCTATAGCACAGCGCATCGCCAACGCTCCAGCTGATGCCACCTCCGCCTTCGAAAGTGGTGGCTGAATGGCGTTGGCGGTTGGCGCGAGCAATAGGCTCATCACTCAAGCGGCGATCAACGCCAAGCCTAACCGACCATGACAGCGGCGAGCTGAGTGCGTTTATTGGCGCTAATGAGTCGATGCCCACCACGGTGAATTGCTCGATGTGCAGGCCATCTTCATCCGCGCGCAAGCTGCCACTGAGGAAGTCGATGCGGGCGCCAGCACGATAGCCTGCGGTGCTATCGAGCCAGTCGTGATAGGCCGGGCGAAACGCCAACAGCGCGTAGGCCTTGTCGTCATAGCCTGCGCCAACACTGACGCGTGCGGTGCCGTGGCCTTGGCTTGGGTCATGAGCTGGTCTTTGTGCCTTGATGCGTTGGTTGGGGATGTCTAGTGCCGCGCGCTGAGTTAGCAAGCTGCGCAGCTGTAAGGGCGCATCTGCGCCGGCTTTGTGATTAACGTGGCGAGTGTATAAGTCGTCGTAGGCTACTTCTAAAGCACGAGCGCGTTGCACTAATGCTAGCGAGGAAACGTCGGCTTGAGCATCTTGGCTTAAGCGCTTTGCGGCGGCATTGGTGGCGGAGTCATTGCGCGCGAGGCTTGCCTGTAATTGAGTGCCACTAGCAGCACGCCAAGTCACGCGCTTGAGCAAGTCTTTCTCTTTCAATACCGCGCGCACGGTATCGGTGGGGATAGCTGCCACTGGGAACTGCGACTGCAAATCGAGCCCAGGTCTGGCCATCTCGATGAGGCCTAAAAGCTCATAGCTGCAGTTGCGGCTGAGAAAATAATACGGCGAGGTAATGCCGCGCCAGTCCCAAAATGCCAAAAGCATTTGCCGCACTTCAGCCGGCGTTAGTGCCAGCTCGTACTCCCACAAATCGCGGCTTTCCCAGTCGTTATATTCCTTCACTTTTTCGTAGTAGGGCAGCAATGAATAAGCGCCAGGATAGCCGCCGGTGAGGCCTTTGACGGCAAACTCTAGGCCATTGTTGGTGTTGGTTTGCGCAGAGTAGTTGATGGCGTAGGAGAGTAGGCGAGTGTCGTCGCTTTGGCTGGCGGCATCGATGCGCATCAAGGTGTGGCCAAACATCGACGATGGATTGTTTAAGTAGTCGCTGGCAAAGACTAGCGTGACTTGATTGGCGTCTAGGCCAGTTAGCCACGTGTTGAGCTCGGGGCAGTCGGCCTTTGGCCATTGTGCGGCAAGGTCGGGACGTTGTTGGCTGAGCCAGGCGTAGCGACCGGGATAGCGGCAGGCCGCAGCGCTATCGACGGAACTGTTGGTAATAACGCTTGGCGTAGCAGCTTTGGCAAACGCATTAGCAGTGGCTTCGAGTTCTGCTAATGCGTCATTAGCACCCTTTGGGCTAAGGAAAAAACCATCGAAGCTGACTGAGCTGGAGTAGTTAGCTGAGCGTGGGTTTTCATCGCGCAATAAAGAGCGCCAGTAAGGCGTTTGCGCAAGCTCAGCCAAGGCTGGCTGCTGAGTGGCCTCAGATGAAGTGAGTGGCGAATCTGAGGCACGCGCAATATGAGGCAAAATCAACGCACAGGCCATGAGTATGCTGGCGTATTGCCGCCATCCGCAATTCAAAATAGAAGAACCCCGCCGAAGCAGGGTTCCTTTTTTTGCACGACGCTTTACACAGCTCAAGTTCACGCTTTGACGTAGCCTGCTAAGGTGCTGTCAGCGGCCATGACATTGTTTAATGCGTCTAGCACTTGGCCTGCGGTGACATTTTCAGGAGCGAAAATGCTGCCGAAATTGTCGCGCGCTGCTTGAAAGAAAGCCGGCTTGTCGGTTTCTGGTACGCCCATCAGGTCTGCCAACACGTTTAGGCTTTCGCCTTGGCCGACGGACATATCACGCGCTAGTTTTTCGATGTTGGAACCGGTGTACATGGTTAAGCGTACGCGTGAGCTAATGACGCCATCTTTTTGGCAGCCTAAAGTGCCAGTTGAAATAGCAAAGGTTTGAAAGAAAATGCCGTTGGTTGTGGCGGCTAGAACTTTAGGCATTAGCCCTGACTGACCTGCCCACATAATTGTACCTAAGCCGCAACCCACATCTTGATCAGCTGATGCGACGGTGCTCATGCTTGCCAGTAAGGCCACTGCGAGTAGTTGCTTTTTCATGAAAAAACCCTCGTTCTTTGAGAAGACGCCTGCTAGAGCTCAAGCCCAGCGACGCGTTTGAGTGTACCCCGATTGTCGAAAAACAAAACCTGACACGCGTCCGTTTTCTAGACAAACGGTAGTTCTTCATGCGTTTTCTGAGCATGCAACTAATGCTGTCGGTATCTCTACCCTTGAGATTTATCAAAACGACCTCATATACAAACTATTCGCCATGAGCGTGAACACTTCCTGCACTACA
>JBFJJU010000003.1:0-62001 GCA_041612115.1 Perlucidibaca sp. | reverse complement strand
AGCATTTGCGACGCTTTACCAACGCACGTCACCAAGGCTATTCACTTTAGCCATTTCGGTTTTGCGCAATCGCGACTTAGCGCAGGAAGTGCTGCAGGAAGCTTTTATCAATATTTGGCGCTCAGCTAGCAGCTATCACGCTGGTAAAGGCAGCGTGCAAGTCTGGCTCAATGTCATTGTTCGAAATCGATGCATAGATAGCTTACGGCAACGCACAAGCCGTATTGAAGAAGTTGACTTGGTCGACTGGCCAGAGTTGGTTTCTGAGCAACCATCGCCATTACAGGCCTTGCAAACTCAACATGAAGCTACCGACTTAGCACGCTGTATGGATGGCCTCGAAGCCCAGCAGCAACGTGCTCTTACGCTGGCGTTTTTTCATGGCCTAAGCCACCGCGAACTGGCTGAAAAACTCGATGCTCCACTCGGCTCAGTGAAGTCGCGCGTTCGCCGCGGCTTAGCTAATTTAAAGAGGTGCTTACACCATGCAGCTATCTAATGAGATGACCGAGGTGCTTAGCGCCGAAGATGCGCTGGGCACATTGCGCGGGTCGGCATACAGGCGCTGGCAGCGCTTATGCAAATCAGATAATGAACTGGGCAATCAGGTGGTGGGCTGGGATCAGCTATTAGCTCCTATGGCTCATTGGCTGCCCGAAACGCCTGTGCCAGAGCAGGTTTGGACCGGCATCGAGCGAGCGCTTTTTGCAGCTCCAACACCAATACGCAATACCTCTCGCATGCGTTGGGTGGGTGTCGCCTTAGCGATGGCCGCTAGCCTTTCCCTATGGCTAGCACTTCCTACTACATCACCAAGGATCATCGCGCCTACTTTCCAATTACAGGCGCTCTCGACTTTAAGCAGTGAGCACGAGGCCACACGCTGGCAACTCAGCAAACAAGGAGATGACCAGCTCAGCATCCGTAGCAGCGAAGCATGGCAGCAGCCTGCTAATCGTAGCCTGCAGCTTTGGGCTATCGATGCAAATGGCACTCCACACTCCTTAGGCGTGATTAATCTTGTTAAACAAACTGCCACGCTTAAATTGAATACTGAACAACTAGCTCAGCTTGCAAGCGTGACGGTCTTTGCTATTAGTGATGAGCCTCTTGGCGGCTCAGCTAGCGCATTACCTAGTGGTCCGGTGCTATTCACTGGCAAAGCACTATCTGAGAAAGAGCCAACGTGACACAGCTCGCGCAGCACTCACTTAAACTGGCTTTAGTTTTGAATAGTTCGATGGCTTTCGCCGGAGGCATACAGACCCTTGCCGATGTTACGGTCGAGGCTAATCAGCATGACTTAGTCGGCATCGCAAACTCAGCTAGCGAAGGCACTGTTTTACGCGAGCAACTACTGTCGCGGCCATTACTTAGGCCTGCCGAAGTGCTTGAAGCAGTGCCAGGACTTGTAGTCTCGCAACACAGTGGTAGCGGTAAGGCTAACCAGTATTATTTGCGTGGCTTTAATCTCGATCATGGCACCGATTTCGCTGCCTCATTGATGGGCATGCCGCTGAATATGCCGACGCATGGTCATGGCCAAGGCTATCTCGATCTTAATTTCCTCATCCCCGAATTGGTCGACAGCATTGCTTATCGCAAAGGAGCTCTCGCTGCCGATGTTGGTGACTTTGCTACTGCCGGCTCAGTCGCTATCGAGTATGTGCGCACACTTGATCGACCATTTTTAGATTTTAGTGTCGGCGAAGATGGCTATCGCCGCGGCCTAGCCGCCGGCAGCAGCACACTCGGTGATGGCCAATTACTCCACGCTTTTGAATGGACAGAAACCAATGGCCCGTGGGATTTGGATGAAGACCTATTAAAGCGAAATGCGCTACTACGCTATAGCCAAGGCACCGCCAACAACGGCTGGTCGCTGGCCGGCATGGCCTATTCATCGAGCTGGCAATCAACCGATCAAGTACCGCGACGCGCCGTGGATAGTGGCCAAATTGGTCGCTTTGGCACTATTGATCCAAGCTCCGGCGGGCGTACCGAGCGCTATAGCTTATCGGGGCAATGGGCACAGCGCGTAGGTGATCAACAGCGCCGCGTATCCGCCTATGCAACCGACTATCGCCTCAATTTATTCTCTAATTTCACCTACTGCCTTAACGATATTGCGCTTACCGGTCAATGCCTCAATGGCGATCAGTTTGAGCAAGTTGACGCACGCCGTATTTATGGCGCTGCGGCTTCAAACACTTGGTATAGCAGCCTAAACGGAATGGCCAGCGAACTTACCGTGGGCACACAAGTTCGCCATGATGATATTGATGGCGTAGCGCTTTTCACTACCACGGCACGCCAACGCACTGGCCGTATTCGAGAGGATGATGTGCAGCAAACCAGCGCCGCACTTTATGCCGAGCACAGCCTGCAATGGCGCCCATGGTTTCGCAGCGTTGTTGGCCTACGCGCCGATGCTTATCGCTTCGATGTCAGCTCTGACCGAGCCGTTAATAGCGGTCGCGTCAATGATCAAATTGCCAGCCCTAAGCTGGCGCTAATATTTGGCCCGTGGGCAAAAACCGAGTTTTATGCGCAGGCGGGCTATGGCTTTCACAGCAACGATGCGCGCGGTGTGACTTCACGCATTAATCCAGACTTTCGCGTGCCCGAATTTGGCACTAGCACCACACCTGCCGACGCCTTAGTGCGTGCGAAAAGCTATGAGTTTGGTATTCGTAGCGCACTCATAAAAGGCCTGCAAACGAGCCTAGCATTTTGGCGATTAGACCTTGAGTCTGAGCTATTGTTTATTGGCGATGCCGGCACCACTGAGGCCAGCTTACCCAGTCGTCGACAAGGTATTGAGCTAGCAAACTATTGGCAGCCAACTGCAAATATTACTGTCGATGCTGATGTGGCATTTTCTCAAGCTCGCTTTCAAAACGCGCCTGCTGGAGAAGATCGTGTGCCGGGCTCCATTGAACAAACCGCCTCGGTGGGCATCGATTGGCAACCCGCAGATCGTTGGCACACCGGTTTACGCCTGCGCTACTTTGGCCCACGCCCGCTGATTGAAGACAACAGTGTGCGTTCTACTAGCAGCGTCATCATCAATACCCGATTAGGCTTTGATGTGACACCATCTGTTAGCGCGCAAGTCGATGTGCTTAATGTTTTTGACCGACGCGTTAGTGATATTGACTACTTCTACAGCTCACAGCTTGCTGGCGAAGCGAGCCCTGTAGATGACGTTCACACTCACCCTGCCGAGCCAAGAACTGTTCGAGCGTCATTGCGTTGGTATTACTGAAAGGCGCTTATGGCACGAGAACTACGACTGTCGGTGAAAGGAGGCCTTTGCCGAGGTCTAGTCAATGAAAAAGGTACAGCAGAGGTACAGTGCTCAGCTTGGCTAGATTTCGCTTAACTATGCTAAACCACTGATTTCAAACAACTGTACTGATTAATAGGTTACGCTAACTTTCGCTTAATTATCATTAACTTATTGATTTATAACGGAACTCATAATCCTTTGGTCGTCGGTTCAAGTCCGACCGGGCCCACCAATTAAATCAATAAGTTAGGCATAAAACCACTTTATCTAACGTGGCATTAGCCACTCCATGTAAGCCGCAAAAAAGTGATCTTGCGTGGGGAGGGGCAGTCTGAAGCCTCAGCATGCAACCATGCCTCCAGCTTCCGCCTTAGGCAGCATCGTGTGAGCGAGCCGCCGTTGCACTGTCGCGATATCGTAGATCTCTGCCAACCACTTAACAGCAACTCGCTCCAGACGACGCCAAAGCTACTCGCTACTCACATACGGAGAGAATGTCGTCCCCTTAAACGAGGGGTTTAGTAAGCCCTACCCATGCCTACACTTAAGCTTATTATCTTAAATGGAGAGCTTTCGTGAAAAACCTACATTACACATCAATATGCCTTGCGCTTTTTATCGTTGGCTGTGGTGGTTCGGGCGGAGGCGCTAACAGCCAGCCGTCGAATACATCAAACCTTTCTGGAGTTGCTGCCGTAGGAGCGGCAATAAAAGATGCTGAAGTGACCGCGCAATGCAAAAATGGCAGTAACTTCACGGCCACCGTCACTACAGGCGACGACGGCACTTGGAGCGGGAAGGTAAACAGCGATAGCCTCCCTTGCGTCGTCACAGTGACTGGCGGCACACCTGAAATAACCTTGCGCAGTTATGCAACCTCAAGTGGCACGCTAAACATTACACCACTGACCGACCTAGCTCTGATTATTCAGCAGAAAGACGATGACTTTAGCTGGGTCGACGACACCAGCCTTTGGCCCAATGCCGCAGCACTTGAAAACACCACTGACAGCTTCCTTGATGCACTAAAAGAGAATGGTTATGCCGTTCCAGGGGGCAGCCCATTTACAACTGCTTTTGCTATTGGTGATGGCTGGGACATCGTGCTCGATGATCTTGGGGCTGCGAGTGACTACGCAGACCTTACTGAAATGTTAAAGGATGGTGACTACGACGAACTGCCACCAAACCCTAACTTAAGACTTACCGGCAATGGTGCAGCACTTGCTGACAAAGCGGGCGCAACGGGTACTTTCAATGGCACCACCTATACATTTACTGAAAGTACGACATGGACTGAAAACCCACTTAATAATAGCGGGAGCTTTATTGGTGCCGGAACAACAACCGACTCATTCTGGAAGATTGATCGCTTAATTCGTAAGAAAGACATGGTTGGAAAGCCACAATATTGCGGCACCAACCCAGCAAGCAGTGTATCTATTGGCCTGCAGCTACCATCATCTAGTTTATATGCCGCTAACCCTGATATTTCGTCATGCACGGTGATTTTGACGGAAGTGTCGGAGACAGACTCAGGCTTTAAGGCCAAATTTGCAGCCAAACTACGAACTGTCTCAAATAGCAACACCACCACCGTAGTCGATGGCTATGTCATCCATGAAGAAGTCAGCGAACCTGAGCCAACGCCAAGTGATGTGCCAGCGACATTTACTGTCGGCTCCGTCACGGAAACGTATGACCGCGTATCGTGTGTACCTCAAGATAATCCAGCGAGGATGGTGGTAACGCTGAGTGATACGGTTTTGGGTGATACACAAATTGTACTGAATTTTACTGGCTCAAAAGCACCTGTAAATGGCACGCAGTATACTAGCACCAGTAAGCGACCAGGCTTTGGAGATACCGACTTCAGGCTGCACATTCAGGGCATTGTTATTAAATACTCCTGGGGGCTGTTCTATACCGGAGACTCTACTGACAAAGTTGCGAGTTATGCCTCAACAAGTAGTGCTCGTAAATTCACAGGCGTAAACATCCCAACCGGGGATAATAAAATATCATTCGATATAACGTGCCCAGAAGAAAAATAAGATACATGCCCATAAAAAAGCCGTGCCTTAATTGCTTAAGGCGCGGCTTTTGTTTTCTTACTCACTACTTGCGAGCAGCTGCCGCCGGCGTATTTTTAATTGTACGCTCGCTACGCTGCGTTGCAGATGACAGCTGCGTATAACCGTTATTCAAGCCCTTAGTGATCACTTCCAAGAAGTCAGTGACTTGCTTGACCGTAACTACACCACCAGTCGCCACTTGAAGCTCAGTAATTGCAGCCGTCAACTCAGCAGGCAGCACTTCTGTCAACATTAGCGGCAGATCACTATCACTACAGTTGTTTTCATTTTCAACATCAGTTTCTTTTTCATTGTCCACGCCAGGCAGACCAGTGTTAACCCACTCGTTAATCAGCGCGGACCCTTCACCATGCACCACACTTCGAGCGATCGGAGGCATACGCACACCGGCCTCAGCTGAACCAACGCGATGAGGTAAAATCGAAGAGCTTGCCTGCCCTAGGATGATATCGAACTTGTGCCCACCCGAGCCACGACCGGCGGCTACCGGCTTTTTACAAATGCCGTAGCGCACGTTCACTGGACGGAAGCTATCTAGGAACAGACCCGAGTTAGAGGCGCCGCCATTACCGTTATGGCAGTAGGCACAGTTAACTTCCAGATAAGCTCGTACTCGCTCATGGGTATCGCGTGCGCTATTTGCTGCCGCCTTACTGGGACCAGTGCCAGGAATATCTGCTTTGGCTAATGGCGTATCACGTTTGCTCGCATCTGCATTAAAGCCTGTCAACCAGCCTTGTCGTGCCATTGCAGCCAGTTGATTCTCGCCGGTGTGATCTTTGTTCACGCCACGATCCATATTGCGCGCCTTAGGACCAATCGGTGCCACACCTAAGCGATCATCACCACCGTGACAGCTCACGCAGTTCAGCGCTGCAGGTACGGCATAGGCAGGAGCCGTGCCTTTATATCGAGCACGCTCACCATTCTTCTTAACATTAGGATTAGGGTCAAAGTAGTCCCATGCAGCAGGCACAGTTTCACCAGCCAACTTCAGGACTGCCTTGGTAGGCTTACCGTCGCCACCTTGCTGCCACACATAGGGCAAGCCAACCCACGTCTTACCAACAGCCGTTTCACGATGAATGATGAGGCGTGTTTCAACAATGTGTTCTTTTAGCAATACACCGGCCGCATCTTCCGTGCGGAAGGTGAAGGTTTTTGCGATCACAGTGCCGACTGGGAAGTCCAGCGACTCATTAATGCTACCAGTAGACTTTTTGTCTTGGTATTTAGCCGGCGCTGCTTTTCCATTCGCAGCTGGTGGCAGGTAAATAACCCGATACTTGCTCGCATAGTCCGAGAATAGTGTGCTGTTTAGCTCGTACGGGAACACACCGTCTGCGCCTACCGGCCCACCACTGAGTGGATCGTTTGCTGTTTTAAACAAACCATACTGGCTCAGTTCAGGGCAGTCGAATTTTGCCAATGCAGCCCAATTAATTTTACCTGGTTGTACCGCATTACATGCAGCCAACACTTGAGCGGCGGTTGGTATAGCTTCTTCCAACACCAGCTTATATGGCAGTTTCAATACAGGGACTGGACGCGCAGGCAGATCGCACTTATGCGGCGTTTGATCCGTACTACCTGGTGTCAGCAGTTGCTGTACTGTCTCAGGACCAAGATCCGAGCGATTCAAGCCAGCATTCAAGAATGGGGTAACACCTAGCGTTGACACATGCTTGTTGTTCATCATGCACAAGCCATTTTCAGGCTTTTTCAGCTTCTTCTCGGCATTGAATTTCCAAGCATTGTATTTGCACTTTGGCTCGGTATCTGGACGGTCATAGTTAGGACGACCGCGCTCATCAACACGTGCCTCGTAACGAGTCTCGTTAGGATTAGGCTGATCCAGTCGAATGCCATCTTTATCGGTTGGGTACGTTGTGCAGTCGTTCGGTACGTCTTCACCGCCATCCCAAACAATGTCTGCACCAAGCGCCAAAGTGGCACCTGCCAGACCGCCAGTTATAGACTTCACACGCAATAACAACGGCAACGCAGAAGCTACACCACGCTCAGCGATCGGTAACTGAGGGTTAGTGCCGTTGTTAGTAAACGTATTGTTGTGAATTTCCGTGCCTTCAGGGAAGAAGTCATAACGCTTATCTGGATAGTTACGATCGACGAGGCCAAAGTTAATAATGGCAATACCAACGCTATCATTGTTATAGATTTCGTTGTCGTAGATTTCTAGCTGGTCAGCAGCCAACACCAAGATACCGGTACCACGAGGCACTAGGCCAACAATGTTGCCAGCCGGAGCAAAGTTGTCGATATTGTTGTTGTAGGATTTGTTTCGACGAATAATGTTTTTCTCACCGTATTGACGCAAGTCAGGCAAGTCGAACACCAAGAAGCCACCAGTGTTTTTAGTCGCGACGTTATCTTCAAACAAGGCGCGATAGGTGTTTTCGAACTCAAAGCCGGCAACGTTATAAGTTGCAAGGCAGTTACGCACGATGATGTCGCTGGACTGACCGACGTAAATACCGGCGTCAGACGCACCATGAGACTCGCAGTTCTCCATGAGCACTTGGCGGGTTTCTACTGGATAGAGACCGTAGGCACCCACATCTGAGCGAGGCGTATAGCCTGCATCATTCTCATCACGACCAGCAGCATCATGCCAGCGGACACGGACATCACGAACCGTCACATACTCTGAGCGGTGAATACGCACGCCGTTACCTGGTGTGTCTTCAACGGTAAAGCCCTGCAGAACTAGACCGTCCGCATAGGTCGCGTTAATGCCTTCGCCACTATCACTCTTGGCGAAGTTCAAAATTGTTTTATCTTTACCGGCACCTTTCAGGGTAATGCCGCGCTTGCTGTTAATCAGCAAGCCTGTTGGCATTTCGAAGCGACCTTCACAGAAGGAAACCACTGTACCGGCGGTAGCTTGCGAAAGCTGAGTGAGTACTTTCTCGCGAGCATTCGCACCAGGGGCAATACAGGCTAATGCAGCAGGTGCTGTACCATCTGGGTCATCCGGATCATCTGTTTCATCCGAGCCACCAAGCCAATCCGGCATAGACCAAAAGCTTGATTTCGACTCTCCGCATGCGGAAAGCAAAAGTGTCAAAGATGCTAGCAAAGCCAACAAAATCTTCTTATTTATTAAAAGTATAAAAACCTCATCAACTTTTAGGTTACTAACCATGAACACACTAGCGCCCTTAACTCTGAGCTAGCCAACTCAACTTCCGCTTATCAACTAATAACAGCAGATTGATAAACAGCCCCGCTAATAACAGTCGCTATTGTGGCACCCATAATAAGATCACTTTAGCATCTTGTTGTGGCAACCGCAACAAGCTATTATCACGAGCATGAAAACACTAGAAAGTAAGCGACTCTCCCCTGAACTACGAAAAGCAGCGATCCTGCGCGCCGCGAAAAGCCTTTTATTTCGAGATGGCCTAGAGCGATTCTCGTTAGAAGGTGTTGTACGC
This sequence comes from Perlucidibaca sp., assembly GCA_041612115.1. GTDB lineage: Bacteria > Pseudomonadota > Gammaproteobacteria > Pseudomonadales > Moraxellaceae > Perlucidibaca. The sequence goes on along the minus strand of JBFJJU010000003.1, from coordinate 53,155 downwards.
GAAGCCAAAGTGGCGGCAACCCTCCCCAGGCACTACTTCGGCAGCCACGCAGACCTATTGGTAGCGGCAACCTCTGATGCACTGCTTGAAGCACAAATGGCGCTCACCAACCCTGATCTCAGCATTTCTTTACCTGAGCGGCTAAATCGATTCTTAGATGTTGTGACGAAGTACCCATGGGCATTTGCTACTTATATGCGTGCAAATGACATACACCCAAGCTTGGGAGCCGCCACTCGGAAAGCTAGAGAAAAAATTGCAGAAATAAGCTTATTGCGCTCATGGGACAGCATGACCGTGCAAGAGCAACTGCATGCGCGTGGTTGGATAGGGTATGTAGAGGCCGTCATTGGTGACTGGCTTGAACGCAACATGACAGATCGTGAAGTGCTGCTTCAAACGATGATTGAAGCAGCAAAAGGATTGAAGATTAAAGGGCTGACTTTAGTTCAGGCTTAAAACTTAGCCTCGGCCATCAGCCAAATTTTTTGCGTATCACGCGCGAGGGTATCAGCACGATAATTTGCGTACTTTGCGGTCAATGTGTAGTGCTTTAGCAGAGTCTTGCTGGCCTGCAAGTTCCATTCTTGCCCGTAATCTGCAGAGCCAGCATCCGCAGTGTAGTCATGCCATACCGCCTTCAATGCGACACCAGAAACCTTAGTGCCAAGATCGATATACTGATCTTTCACACCCGAGGCTGGAGTGTTGAGAAACTTATCGCTCCAACCTTGAAACGCATGCATGGTGGCAAGCGGCGTTTGCACTGCCACGCCAGCGCTAGCATCGGCGCCAAGTAGCTCTTCGCCAATGCCAACGCGGACGCCAGCGGCCTGTAAGCCCAATACGAAGTGGTGATAGTCCGCGCTATATGCTACCGGATTATTGTCATAATCCTGTTGGCGCGCTGCCTCGACACGATAGTCTAGTGCAAAATCGCTGCGCTTAAAGCCGCCAGTTAGCGCGACACCAAGCGTACGCGAAGACAATGCAGCGGCATCGGCAAAGCTCAGCCAATAACCATAGGTCGATGCGGTAAGCTCCGGGCGCAAGGCCCAAGTCACCATCGCAACATGATGATTACTGTCTAGCTTGGGCGCTGGAGTACCTTTTTCTGGGCCAAAAATACGCTGGGTATTGTCGATGTAACTGTAGTCGACCAGTACATTGTTATAGGGCGTGAGTTGGCCACGAATTGCATCAAAGGTTTGCTCATTTTGCCGCCAGCCGACGCCACCCACAAAACGCTGATTGCCCATATTGATGCGCTGACGCCCTACAGTGACGCTATTGCCTTTTTCCTCGTAGCGCAAAAAGGCTTGGTTTAAATCAGCGCCGTCGGGATCTGCTACCACGGGAAATGCTGCCTTGCCATTGCGCGTGTCATTGAAGCGATCTGAGCCCAAAGCGGCGACATAGTCGAACTCTAGCCCGGCACTCAGCTTATGCCATGCCGCGCTGGTGTAGCTCAAGCGTGTGCGCAACGTGGTGGCATTAGCATCTTGTGGCTGCGCCTGATCATCGACTAGCTCATGGCGAAGACGAAGATTTAAGGTGGTCTTACCGTTGCTAATAGCCTGAACCAAGGCATCTGGCTCACCTGCATGGGCCGACGCAGCTAATACGCTAGCGCACGCTAAAAGGGCATGACATGGGATATTTTTCATAGCATTACCTCTGAGTTGGGAGATGCAACAAGCAACTGCTCGGCGAGCAGCTTTTTTAATTCAGGAATACAGGAGCCACAGTTGGTGCCAGCACGCGTACATGCGCCCAGAGCCTCTACGCTACAATGACCATCGGTAATTGCAGCTAACAAGCGCTGGCTTCTGACCTGATGACAGCTACACACCAACGCACTGGTATCGCTGCCCGTGCTGGGCGAGCCGCGTGAAAGTTCACGGGCACTGAGTTGGTTCTGGCTGAGCGCATCGAGCAGCCACGCCTCATCGATGCGTGGGCGCTCAGCTTGCGCGCGAAACCAAAGCACTGGCTTGTCATTGTCATAGCCAATCATGTGATGGCGCAGACCGAGCGCATCATCGAGGCTGGCCCATTTTCTGCGTGAGAGATGCTCTTCGGTGTCTTGCCATAACGCCATCAGCTCGGCGGATACAGGCAAGCGCTCGCCCATCAGCGTGTATATCTGCCACACACCAATGTCGTGCCGGCACCAGTACTGATTTTCAGGTAGCTGCACTGGTACGCGACTAATCAATACGCCCTGCCATTGGCTGCGCAGCGGCGTGATCGCCACCGGTGTTTGCTTAAAGGCTGGCTGCCCTGAGATTGGATCACACAATGGTGCGACCAAGCTGCCGACACGTGCTTGCGAAGCATTGCTCGCGCTCCAATGAATCGGCATGAATGCTTGGCCACGAGAGATGCCGGCGTCTGCCATTGCAGGCACTACACACTTGCCGAAACCGTTATGCACGCTAAGCAATTGCTCATGCTCAGCGCCTATTTGCGCGAGATCATCTGGATGCAACGCAATAAATGGTTCGGCAATATGACTGAGCAAGCGGGCACTGCGCCCGGTACGCGTCATGGTGTGCCATTGGTCACGAATACGGCCGCTATTGAGCAAAAAGGGCAAGTCTGGCGAACTGGCTTTTGCCGCCTGCGGATGAGCATCAATAAACTGAGCACGACCTGATGGCGTGAAGAAATGACCATCGCTAAATAAGCGTGCTGTGCCTTCAGGCCGTGCCTTCGGAGCTGGCCATTGCACTGGCATCATGGTGTCGTAATCGGCATCTGAGCAGGCCGCCAACGCACCAATATCGAAATCACGGCTGCCGTTATTTTCAAAAGCCGACAAGGCGGCATGCTCACGAAAAACGGCTGCTGAATTACTGTAGTCAAACGCCTGAGCATGACCTAAATGTTTAGCTACCTGACTCAGCGCCCACCAGTCCGGCTTGGCTTCGCCAGGCAATGGCAGGAATGCGCGTTGGCGCGAAATACGACGCTCGGAATTAGTCACTGTGCCGTCTTTTTCCCCCCAGCCAGCGGCGGGCAAACGAATATCAGCTAAGCGTAAGGTGTCGGTATCATCCACACAGTCCGACACCACGACGCAATCGCAGGCGATCAACGCGTCACGCACACGATTAGCATCTGGCAATGACACCAAAGGGTTAGTCGCGATGATCCAGACAAAGCGAATGCTGCCAGAGGCCATTGCCTCAAACATATCCACGGCCTTTAGGCCTGGGCGCTCCGCCACGGCCTCAGTCTGCCAAAAGCGCGATACAAGATCACGATGCTCAGGCTTTAAAATATCCATGTGTGCCGCTAACTGATTCGCTAAACCACCCACTTCACGACCGCCCATGGCATTGGGCTGGCCGGTCATGGAAAACGCCCCAGCACCACTTTTTCCGACCTGCCCAAGCGCTAGATGGCATTGCAAAATAGCGCTAGCGTTATCGACTCCAGCGGCAGCTTGATTAATACCTTGTGAAAACACTGTGACGGTTTTCGGCGTGGCACAGACCTGCGCATAAAAGGCGTCTAAAGCGATTTCAGACAGGCCTGTTGCTGTCGCAGTGATGGCCATTGATGCGTTGCGCGCTGAGCACGCGGCGGCCACTGCAGCGAATCCATCGGTATGAGCGGCAATAAACGCATGGTCGATATGATCATGAGCAACGGCATAGGCGAGCAGGCCGTCGAACAGATAGCCATCACTTCCAGGCGTAAGCTGCAAATGAGTATCGGCGCTGTCGGCAGTCGCCGTTCGGCGTGGGTCAATCACAACAATCTGTAAACTGGGCCGAGCCTTTTTTGCCGCGACAATGCGCTGGTACACCACCGGATGTGTCCACGCCATATTGGAGCCGACCAAGATAATGAGATCCGCCAGCTCCAGATCTTCATAACAGCTAGGCACGCTATCGCTGCCGAAAATTTGCTTATGTGCCGCCACCGCAGTGGACATACAGAGGCGGCTATTGGTGTCGATATTGGCGCTACCGATAAAGCCCTTCATCAGCTTATTGGCGACGTAATAATCTTCTGTGAGGAGCTGGCCGGAGACATAAAACGCGACCGCATCGGGGCCATAACGTGTGATGGTGTCCTGTATACGGTTAGCGATTTGCTTGGCGGCATGATCCCAGCTGGCGCGCAGCCCATCGACCTGCGGATAAAGCAGACGGCGCTCAAGCCCTACGGTGTCATCTAGCGCACTGCCCTTAACACAGAGTCGGCCATTATTAGCGGGATGATCTTCATCGCCACGCACGGCAACGCCAGCCTCAGAGATAGTCGCCGTGACGCCGCAGCCAACGCCACAGTAAGGGCAAGTGGTTTTGATATCGGCCATCAGGCGGCACTACCCGTGAGCAGTAGCGCCACTGGATCGGCTACTGGCAGGCCTTGCTCGATGACATCGAACAAGGCGCCGCCATCATCAACGTCGCCAAACAGTACGGCGGCTATCAGCTGATGGTGGCGAAACCATAGTCGCCGGTAATGGCCGAGCTGAGCATCTCGCCAGGCCACGCTTTTGCAGTCGGCAAGATCGTGCAGCTCACCGGCCGAAAATAAATCGATGCCGGTCACCTTCAGCCGTGTTGGTGAGGCGATACGGCGATAACCGAGACTACATACGCCGATTAAGGTATCGGCCAGAATCTTCGCTTGCTGATAAATCGGTGCCACCAAGCCAAAGGATTCGCCATCGATCTCGCAGCACTCACCCAAGGCAAAGACATTTTCTGCTGAGCTACGCAGCCAAGCATCAACGCAGATAGCGCGTGCACAGCGCAGGCCGGCGCTAATCGCGAGGCTCATCTCGGGTGTAATGCCCAAAGACATAATCGCCAACTCACAGGGCACAAGCTGCTCCTGCCCTGCACTCAGCCTCAAGCGCAAGCCAGCCAGCTCACCATCACCGATAAATGCCTCGCTGCGCGCGCCAAAGTGCAATGCTATGCCACGCACCTTCAAGGCTTGCGCCAACAACGCACCGGCTTCGGCATCGAGCTGACGATTCATTAGCCACTCGCCGTTATGCACCACGCTCACCTCAAGGCCGCGCTGGCGCAACCCCCATGCGGCCTCAAGTCCCAGCAAGCCGCCACCAATCACGACTGCGCGTTGCCCCGCCACTGCCGTGGCTGCGATTGCTTCAGCATCGGCTAAGCTGCGAAAGACATTCACACCCGCTAGATCATGACCAGGAATATTCAAGCGCGTAGCTCGCGAACCAGTAGCAAAAACCAGCTGCTGCCAGCTCAGCACGCGCCCAGAAGCTAGGCATACCTCATGCTTAGCGATCGCCACGCTAACCACTGGGTCGGCTAAATAAAGTGCAATATTGTGCTTGGCATACCACGCAGCATCATGCGTGATGAGCTGCTCTAGGCTTTTTTCGCCAGCAAGCCAAGGTGACAGCGCAATACGGTTGTAACCGTGAGCATCTTCCTCACCGACAACGGCAATATCCGAACCTGACATGCCGCGCGCCAACAGCTCATCGAGCAGGCGTGTTGCAGCCATGCCATTACCAATGATGAGTAGTCGGCGCGAAGTCATGATTAGCGCTCGCCTTCAGTTACAAACACGCGGCCATTGCGCACGCTCACGCGCCACACAGGCACAGATACGCTCATGTCTTCTAAGCAAATGCCAGTGCGCAAACAAAAGTGCTGCTTGTATACCGGCGATGCCACAACCAATTTGCCGCCAATATCGCCAATGATGCCGCGCGCTAGCACATTGGCACCGCTAAACGGATCACAATTGCCGAGCGCAAAATAACCTTCATCGGTGCTGAAAATGGCTAGCTGCCGACCGAGCACACGCGCCGGCATACCTGTGCCTGTGATGATCTCATCGCTACCACAGATTTCGTGCCAATCATCAAAGATGGCGTGAGTTGGCGTTGCTAAGCTCATGACTGTGTCTCCAAAACAGGGATTCTCGCTGCCATTGCATCGGTGGCTTTTTCGCTAAGGCGCGCTGGGCGCTTTTGACCACGCTCACGCACATAGACCAAGGCTTCGTCTGCACTGTCATCGTTTAGGAATGGACGGAATCGGCCCATGGCCACCGGATCTTCGATGGTGCGCTTCCACTCACAGGCATAGGTATCGACCACAGCTTGCATATGCATCTCAAGCTCATCAGCCAAGCCTAAGGAGTCGTCGATGACCACAGCCTGCAGATAGCTCAGACCACCTTCGAGGTTGTCGCGCCAGACCGAGGTACGCTGCAGGCGATCAGCAGTGCGGATGTAGAACATCAGAAAGCGATCGATGTAGCGCACCAACGTGGCGTCATCGAGGTCGCTAGCAAATAGCTCGGCATGACGTGGGCGCATGCCGCCATTGCCGCACAGATATAAGTTCCAGCCTTTTTCGGTGGCAATAACACCAACGTCTTTGCTTTGCGCTTCGGCGCATTCACGCGTACAGCCCGACACCGCCATTTTCAATTTGTGCGGTGAGCGCAGACCGCGATAACGCTCCTCCAAGAAGATGGCCATGGCTACCGAATCCTGCACGCCATAACGACACCAAGTTGATCCCACACAGGATTTCACCGTGCGTAGTGACTTACCGTAGGCATGCCCAGACTCAAAACCTTCATTAACAAGGTCGCGCCAAATTAGTGGCAGCTGCTCCACACGGGCACCAAATAAATCGATGCGTTGGCCACCAGTGATCTTGGTGTAAAGGTCGTATTTTTTCGCCACTTCGCCAATGACAATGAGTTTATCGGGAGTAATTTCACCACCAGGGATGCGTGGCACCACCGAATAGCTGCCGTCTTTTTGCAAGTTGGCGAGAAAGTTATCATTGGTGTCTTGCAAGCCCACATGCGGCTTGTCGAGCACAAAGTCATTCCAGCACGAAGCGAAAATCGAGGCTGCCGCTGGCTTGCAAATCTCGCAGCCATGACCACGGCCGTGATCTTTAATCAGGGCATCAAATTGGCGTATGCCATTGATACGTACGAGGTGATATAGCTCTTGGCGACTATAGGCAAAATGCTCGCAAAGATGATTGTTAACAGCCACGCCTTGGCGCTTCAACTCAGCATCTAAAACTTGTTTGACCAACGCCGTGCAGCCACCGCAAGTCGCCGAGGCACGCGTCTCTGACTTGAGACTAGCCATGGTGCTGCAGCCTTGGCTAATGGCAGAGCACAGGTCACCTTTGCTGACGTTATTGCAGGAGCAAATTTGCGCACTATCCGGCAAGGCATCAACACCGAGCGCCGGCTTGCCATCGCCTGCCGGCAAAATCATCGACAGCGGTGAGCTAGGTAAAGCCATGTCATTGAGATGGTATTGCAGCAAGGTGCCGTAATCGCTGGTGTCGCCAACCAAGACGGCGCCCAAGAGGCGATCACCTGCCGCATTCAACACCAGTTTTTTATAGGTGCCAGCGACGCTATCGTCGATTTGACAGATACGCGCGCCGACAGTGCGCGCTTGCGCATCGCCAATGGAACCGACCTCAACGCCAAGCAACTTCAGCTTGGTGCTCATATCGGCACCTTGAAACTTGGCCTGCTCGTCTTTGGCTAGATGCGCTGCGAGCTGACGTGCCATGTCATAACCAGGAGCAACCAAGCCGTAAATACGGCCCGACCACAGCGCCACCTCACCGATGGCAAAAATCGCAGGATCAGACGTCGCGCAATGATCATCAATAATGACCCCGCCGCGCTCACCAACTAAGAGTTCCGCGTCACGTGCCAGCTGATCTCGAGGACGGATACCGGCCGAAAATAGCACCAGATCTGTTTCCAGCTCACCATCGGAAAACACCAAACGATGGCGCTGTGACTCACCTGCTTCAATACGCTGAGTCGCTTTACCGGTATGCACGCTGACATCTAATGCGGCAATTTTCTCACGCAGCAATGCGCCACCTTGAGTATCTAGCTGAACGGCCATCAGCTGCGGAGCAAACTCCACTACATGCGTTTCAAGACCTAAATCCTTTAGCGCTTTGGCGGCCTCTAAGCCAAGCAAGCCACCGCCGATGACAACACCACTGCGGCTGCCTTTAGCCGTTGCGGCGATAGCATCAAGATCATCGATGGTGCGATAAACATGGCAGCCCTCACGATTATTGCCTTCGATCGGTGGCACAAAGGGGTATGAGCCAGTTGCTAGCACCAATGTGTCATAAGGCACTTCGCTTCCAGCAGAGCCCATTACGACACGGCGCTCGCGATCGATGCGTTGCACCGACTCGCCGAGCATGAGACGAATACCGTTCTCAGTGAAGAAGCCTGGTGTCACAAGACTTAAATCTTCTGCGCTGGCACCCGAGAAATAGCTGCTGAGTTGAACACGGTCATAGGCCACTCGCGCCTCTTCCGAAAACACCGTTATGTCTAGCGCCAGCTCGCGCGCCACCACCTCTTCTAAGAAGCGCTGACCAACCATGCCATTACCAATGACGACTAAGCGTGTGGGCTTCATGTCTTAAGCTCCTGCTGCAACATGCGATTGTTTTTCATATAAGAACTGCAGCACGCTATGGCGCAGCTGCGTGTAGTGCGGATCGTCTGCGAGTGCCAAGCGATGGCGCGGACGAGGCAAATCAATATCTAAAATTTCGCCAACAGTGGCCGATGGACCATTTGTCATCATGACAATGCGATCGGAGAGCAAAACAGCCTCATCGACATCGTGAGTAATCATGATCACGGTATTGTTTAAGTCGCGTTGAATCTCCATCAGCGTGTCTTGCAAATGCGCACGTGTCAGCGCATCCAAGGCCCCGAAAGGCTCATCCATGAGTAATACGCGAGGCTGCATCGCTAAAGCGCGGGCAATGCCGACACGCTGCTTCATGCCACCCGAAATCTCCGATGGGCGTTTATGCAAGGCGTGACTCATGTGTACTAAATTCAGGTTATGCGCTATCCACTCATTCATTTCAGCGCGAGTTTTTTGCCCGCGAAACACCGTACGCACTGCCAGCTCGACATTTTCCCACACCGTAAGCCATGGCAATAAGGAGTGATTTTGAAAGACAATGGCGCGCTCTGGGCCTGGATCACACACCTCCTTGCCATCCAAAATAATGCCACCACTCGTCGCCTGCAGCAGGCCGCCAACGAGATTTAGCACGGTCGATTTACCGCAGCCAGAGTGGCCAATGAGCGAGACGAACTCACCATCAGCGATCTTTAAATTGACTTCTTTCAGAGCGTTATAGGTGCCGCTGGCAGTGTTAAACGACATGCCCACATTGGAAATTTCTAATAAGGTTTTCATGTCACTCTCCAGACTGCCAATCGACTTTTCGTTGCAGTAACAACATCACTCGATCAAGTACAAAACCAATCAGGCCAATAACAATGACCGCGGTCATGATGCGGCTGAGTGATTGCGAGCTGCCGTTTTGAAACTCATCCCAAACGAACTTTCCGAGACCTGGGTTCTGCGCCAACATTTCCGCGGCAATCAGCACCATCCACGCAATGCCCAAGGACACGCGCAGGCCGGCGAACATCATGGGGATGGCCGATGGCAGGACGATTTTGATGACATGGGTGAACCAATTCAGGCGCAAAACACGGCTGACGTTATTGAGATCACTGCTCACCGCCTTTACACCAACCGCTGTGTTCAGCAACGTTGGCCAGATACAGCAGAGCGTGACGGTGATCATCGAGACCACAAATGAGCGCGACATCATGGGGTCATCACTGGTGTAAACCGAAGCCACCACCAGAGTCACCAAAGGCAGCCAAGCCAATGGCGACACCGGCCGAAACAGCTGCACGATAGGGTTTATGGCCTGATGCGCAAATTGACTCAGACCCATCACGATACCAAGCGGAATAGCCAACACAGAGGCCACCACGAAGCCCGACAGTACGGTCACCAAGCTAGTAATGATCTGATCAAAGAAAGTCGGCGCACCGGTGTACTGACGACGCACCGGCTGCCAATCAGGCTCAACGGCCAAACGCTCAGCAATGCGAAGCTCTTGGCGATCGGAAAAGGCATCCGCTTTCTCGCGCTGAGCACGGTGCTCAGCCACCAAGTTTTGCGCCTGCTCGACAACTTGCATGGGGCCAGGAAACTTACCCAGCATGGTATCGATACGACTGGATGCCACTTGCCAGATGGTGAGGAACACCAGCAGACCTAACAACGGCGCAATGGCTTGGCGCAAACAGTAGCGCGCAACGTGGATAATTGACGTCATGTCAGAGCTCTCTCTTACAACTTAAGGGGTTTGCTTGCCTTTCAGGCCAATGCGGAAGCTATCGATATAGGCGTTAGGCTTGCGACCATCGAAGCTCACACCATCGATAAACTTGGTAGCACTGACAGGACGGAAGCCGCTTTCTTTGGCAAAGTCTGGAAAGTCGCTGGCCTTCAACTTGCCTTCGCTAATCAGCTCCTGTGCCGCTTGACGATAGATATCAGGGCGGAATACGCGCTTAGCCATGTCGAGATACCAGCCATCAGGCTTAGCCTCAGGAATCTGTCCCCAACGACGCATTTGCGTGAGATACCAGACGGCATCGGAGTAGAACGGGTAGGTGGCGTGATAGCGAAAGAACACGTTGAAGTCAGGCAGTAAGCGTTGATCGCCTTTCTCGAACTCAAATTTGCCGGTCATGCTATTAGCAATGATGGGATAGTCAGCGCCAACATAGATGGACTTGCTAATGAGTTTGGCTGCTGCCGGACGGTTCGCGTTGTTGTTCGCATCCAGCCATTGGCCTGCGCGAATCAATGCTTTCACCAAACGGATATGGGTGTTGGGATTGGCCTCAGCCCAGCTTTTACTGACCCCGAAAACTTTCTCGGCGACGTTATTACGAATCGACAGATCGGCCACCACAGGCACGCCAATGCCACGAAATACTGCCTGCTGATTCCATGGCTCACCGACGCAATACCCATTAATGGTGCCGGCCTCTAACGTCGAAGGCATTTGTGGCGGCGGCGTCACCGAAATCTGCACATCTGCTTTCAAGTTACCTGCAGTGTTGCCGCGTTGCGGCGCATAGAACCCAGGGTTAATGCCCCCAGCAGCTAGCCAATAACGCAGCTCATAGTTGTGAGTCGACACAGGGAAGACCATGCCAAACTTCAGTGGCTTGCCCTGCTTTAAGGCTTTATCCACTACCGGCTTCAAGGTGCTAGCAGAGATCGGATGAACTGGCTTGCCGCCTTTCATCGGCACTTGCTTTTTCATGTCTGCCCACAACTCATTAGACATAGTGCAGGCGTTGCCGTTGAGGTCCATGGTGAAGGCCGTGATGATCTCCGCCTTGGTGCCATAGCCCAAGGTAGCTCCCAACGGTTGCCCTGCCAACATGTGGGCTCCATCGAGCTCACCGGAAATCACTCTATCTAGCAGTACTTTCCAATTTGCCTGCGCTTCCAGTGTGACAAACAAGCCTTCATCTTCGAAATAACCACGATCGTAAGCGACGGCTAAAGGTGCCATATCAGTGAGCTTGATAAAGCCCAGTTTGAGCTCATCTTTTTCCGGAAAACCTACTTTGGCTTGAGCCATAACCGGCAGTGCGGCGGCTATGCCGGCCACTACAAGCCAAGATTTCAGTCTGCGATACGCCATCGATGTATCCTCCTTGGACAAAAAAAACGCCCACTGCCTGACCCCTTACCTCTAGGTCCTTGCAGTGAGCGCCATTGCTCAACGTAAATAATGTGCTGTGAAGACCGCCATTGGTCTTGCATATATGAATTATTGCAACCACCGTGCCAACCTGCACAAAAAGCAAATTTCAATAACTTAAGCGTACTTTGTCGGACAATTTACAGGGTTTGCAGCATTAACCTGCACCACGAAAGCACTAGTCGTAGTCCTAATGCACCATCATGGACTGAGCACGCTGGGATAGCAGGCAGCATCAATAAAGGCATCGGGAAGAATGGCTAGGCGGTCACGCACACCAGCCACAGAAATCGGCTGGCCATGCTCGCCTTCAATCTTGGCGTCGGCACACGGAGCATCGGTTAAGTCGCGCAAAAACTCTCGATAGCAGTCTGGCCGCCAGCAGCTAGCGATAAGCTCAGATGGCAAACGCTCGGGCAGTTGCTGCCAGCAATGCATTTGCAGTAACAGCCAACGCGCTTGCGACTGCCATGGAAAGTTAGCATCGGCCCCACCAAATTGATGAAAGTGGCTAGCAGCCACTGGCTGCTGCGCCAAGCCTATCGGCAGTCGCCCTTGAAACGGTAGCGCCAAACAGGCTTGCGGCACAGCCAATGTGTGCTGCTCTGAAAATATGTCCAATGCAGCTTCAGGTGCTTGCGCGACCCGCTCGCCAGCACGAAATAGCGCACGCACTAGCGCAGCATGCTGCTGTGGATGCTGCTCCGCCCATCGCACGCTCACGCCGAGCACTTTCTCTGGTGCGTTTTGCCACACCTGATGCCCTGTGAGTAAGACCTGACCAGCACCACTCATTAGCGCCCAGCTATTCCACGGCTCGCCCGAACAAAAGCCATCGATATGACCCAAGCGCAAATGGTCAGCCATCTGCGATGGTGGTAGCACCACCATCTTGATGTCTTGATCAGGGTCGATACCCGCCGAGGCCAGCCAATAGCGCAGCAAGTAGGCATGGCTAGAAAAAGGAAAAACGACGGCCCAAACCAGTTGCTTTTGATGGCGCTGGCAGCGCTGGCGTATGCAATCGGCTAGCGCATGAGCGCAGGCTAGCGGCGTGTCAGCCACAGCAACATCGCTGAGCTCGCTAAACAGCGCTTTTGATACGGTGATGGCATTGCCATTACGGCCAAGGCCGTAGGCAGTCATCAATGGCACTTGCAGGCCCGCCAAGCCCAATGTTGTCGAGAGCACCATCGGAGCTAATATAGGTGCGGCATCAATTTGCCCGACGGTTAAGCGGTCACGCAAAGTAGCCCATGAAGTTTCGCACTGCAGCGCCACTTGCACGCCCTCATCGGCAAAATAGCCCCATGCCTCGGCTGCCAGTAACGGCAGGCTATCGGTCAGCGGCATATAGCCGATACGCACAACGGCAGAATTAGACACCCTACTTCCCCTCTAATAGCTGCAATACCGCCAGCACATTGGTCGCAACCTCACCGAGTCGCTGACCACGATCCATGGCCAGTTTGCGCAGCGCCTTATAGGCCTCTTCCTCACTTAAGCCGCGGCTTTTCATCAGCATCAATTTGGCTTGATCAATGCGTTTGCGATCGACTAATTGATGGCGCGTCGCCTCTAACTCAGAGCGCAGCGCTTGATATTCACGAAAACGAGCTATGGCAACATCGACGATTGGGCGCACGCGATCAGCCCTCACACCACCGGCGACATAGGCACTTACCCCCGCCTGTACCGCACGCTCAATGGTGTTGCTGTCGCCATCAGCGGTAAACATAACCACGGGGCGTGGCGCATCACGATGCAAGCTCGCCATGGTGTCTAGTGTGTCGCGGTCAGGAGAGTCGATATCAATAATGATGACGTCAGGCTCATGGGCACGAACGGCAGCAATAAGCTCCGTTGTGCTAATCAATTTGGCGACCACGCGAAAGCCTTGATCGCTGAGCGCTTGCTCAAGTAAGGCCATACGCGGCGCTTGATCATCAACCAACATGACACTGAGCGCGGGAGAAGGTGTGGTCACGGCGGCAAATACTCAAATAAATCGATAGTTAGTTGCTGCAAGGCATATGCCAAAAAACTAAGTTGGGCACGGTCATTGCATAAATTCAGCATGAATATTGACTTGACCCTACTGCCACCTTGCTCCGTTTTGCTGCTTTGCGGCGGACGTGGGCTACGCATGGGTGGGCGCGATAAAGGCCTGCTGCCTTGGCATGGCCGCCCTTTAATAGCCTGGCTAGCCGACACAGCACATGAAATCAGCAATGAAGTGCTGATTTCATGCAATCGCCATGAGGACGAGTACGCCCGCTATAGCCAGCACTGCTTAAACGATGGCAATGATGATTTCTCTGGACCACTAGCAGGCATTCGCACCGGCCTAGCGCACTGCCGGCATACACAGCTACTGGTATTGCCCTGCGATGCACCAAAAGTGACCGCTGAAATCTTAAATGCGCTACGAGTGCACAGCGCAACACACCAAAATCAGGCAGTCATGTTGCAGCAAGCACAGCAATGGCAGCCGCTTTTTAGCCTCTGGCCCAGCCACTTAGGCCCCGCCTTAGATCAAGCATGGATGGCTGGTGAACGTAGTCCGCTGCGCTTTTTGTTGGCGCAACAGGCACAAGCCTTGCAATACCCTGCAGACGATAGCCGCTTAATCAACATCAATAGCCCGGAGCAACTGCATGCCATCCAGCCCTGAATTCACTCATCTTGATGCGCAAGGCCGAGCACAGATGGTGGACGTTAGCGACAAGGCCGTGACCGTACGTGAAGCTCGGGCAGAAGCCATCGTGCGCATGCTGCCAAGCACGCTAACACGACTTATTGCTGGTGATATGCCGAAAGGCGATGTCTTTGCCGTCGCACGCATCGCTGGCATTTGCGCGGCAAAACGCACGCACGATCTGATTCCACTCTGCCATGCGCTCGCACTCAGTGCCGTCGAAGTCGAACTCGAGGCCTGCTCGGAAGATGCTGTGCGCATCCGCACCCGCTGCAGGCTCAACGGCCGCACCGGTGTGGAAATGGAGGCATTGACCGCGGCTAGTGTGGCGGCACTCACGCTCTATGACATGTGCAAAGCGGTAGATCGCGGCATCTGCATTGAGCAGATTCGCTTAATAGAAAAATCAGGCGGTGCCAGTGGTCACTTTTTAGCAGATGACACAGGCATAGCAGCTAGCGAGAGGTCCACCCTATGATCATCGAACTGTGTCTATTTGCGCGTTATCGAGAAGCTGTTGGCGTTGAGCAAGAACGCATCGAAGTCTATGCAACAAGTGTTGCTGAGTTGCGTGATGATCTACTCAAACGCGGTGACAATTGGGCAGTATTGGCCGATCCAAAGCTCTGCTGCGCACGTAACCAAACAGTGTGCAGCTTGGAAAGCCCTATTGCCGATGGCGATGAAGTCGCTTTTTTCCCGCAGATGACGGGAGGCTAGCCATGTCCACATCGATCACAACAGATGTCATCAGGCCAGGTCACCGACTCGACGCCTTCCAGCCTAGCCATAGCGCCGGCGCGGTTGTCAGCTTTACCGGCCTAGTCCGTGATGCCAGTCATGGCCAAGCCGTCAGCTCACTGTATTTAGAGCACTACCCTGGCATGACCGAACGCATGCTAGCTGAGCTAGAAGGTAGCGCTCGTGCGCAATGGCCACTACACGCCGTAGACATCGTGCATCGCGTGGGCGACTTGGCTTGCGGCGATGTCATTGTCTTTGTCGCTGTCGCCAGTGCGCATCGACAAGTCGCTTTTGAGGCAGCGAGCTACCTCATGGATCAACTGAAAAGCCAAGTACCGCTGTGGAAGCGGGAAACTCAGCTGGACAGCGCACAGCGCGTTTGGCTAACACCCGCGTAACGGCCTAACCACTCATTACATTGGAACACATCATGTCATCGCCTACTGCCGCACATGGCACCGAAGCAAGCAGCGCGCCCGAGTCGCTACAAATCGCTGTGCTCACCATCAGCGATACACGCACATATGCCACCGACAGCTCAGGGCAAACGCTCGTGGACTCGCTCGAAGCCGCTGGCCACCGCCTCGCTGCGCGCGCCATCGTGCACGATGATATCTGGCAAATTCGCGAGCGCCTCTGCGCCTGGATTAATGATCCGAGCATCCAAGTGGTGTTGATGACTGGCGGCACAGGCTTCACGCCGCGCGACATCACACCGCAAGCGGTCATGCCTCTGCTAGAGCGCGTCGTCGATGGCTTTGGCGAACGCTTTCGCCAAGTTTCACTCGCCGACATTGGTAATAGCACCATGCAATCGCGTGCGCTCGCAGGCAT
The DNA here is from genome assembly GCA_041612115.1 of Perlucidibaca sp. Lineage (GTDB taxonomy): Bacteria > Pseudomonadota > Gammaproteobacteria > Pseudomonadales > Moraxellaceae > Perlucidibaca. The sequence continues at coordinate 37,237 of JBFJJU010000003.1, read as the reverse complement.
CAGCAATGGCACCCTAATCTGCTGCCTGCCAGGCTCAACCAATGCCTGCCGCACGGCATGGCAGGAATTGCTCAGTGGGCAGCTTGACAGCCGCACGCGCCCCTGTAATTTCGTGCCGCATTTGCGCGACACCCGCGCCGCCGTTTGCGAGACACGCGAATGACTAGCTCCGTTTGCGAGAGCCCCGGTCTGCTCACTGTCGATGCCGTCATTGCGCACTTATTAGCACAGGCGAAGGCGCCCACTGCCCGCATCCTATTACCGCTGAGTGCTGCATCTGGGCGAGTGTTAGCTGACGACATTGTCGCGCCACACGATGTGCCGGCATGGGCCAATAGCGCCATGGATGGCTACGCTGTGGCCGCCAGCGACCTACACGCTCCAATGTCAGCGCTGCCTATCGATGGCCGCTTAGCTGCAGGCGATGACAGTGGCGCAGCACTCAGGCCGGGCCATGCACGCCGAATATTCACCGGAGCACCATTACCCGCTGGTGCCGACACCGTGGTAGCGCAAGAGCTCTGCCTTCGCAAAGACGATCACGTCAGCATCCCCGTCACGGCACTCGCCGCCAATGTCCGCGCGCAAGGCGAAGAGCTCGCACGTGGCAGCCTCGTGCTCAGCGCCGGCACGCGTTTAAGCGCTAATGAAATCGCCCTGCTCGCCAGCCTAGGCCTTGCCAAAGTCTGCGTCTTTCAGCCCTTGCGCATCGGTCTGTTATCCACCGGCAATGAGCTACGCGAGGCAGGCTCGGCACTATCTGCTGGGCAAATAGCCAATGCCAATGGCCCCGGCTTAGCCGCGCTTTGTCGCGGCTGGGGCTTCGATGTTATCGATAACGGCATCGTGCCCGACCAACCTGCCGCCCTTCGCACAGCCTTACGCTCTTTAAGCGGCCAATGCGACGTATTAATCAGCTCCGGCGGCGTATCAGTTGGCGAGGAAGACCATTTGAAAGCCGTAGTCGGCAAGCTCGGAGAAATCGCACTCTGGCGCGTCGCTATTCAGCCCGGCAAGCCCTTGGCCTTTGGGCGCGTCGGTCAGCGCCCGTGGCTAGGGCTGCCGGGCAACCCCACATCGGCATTGATTACCGCGATGATTATTGCCAAGCCGTATTTGCGCCGCCTCCAGGGCCAACAGCGCGTGCAAGAGGCAGCCTACGCGCTGGCTGCTGAGTTTTCATGGCCTAAAGCAAAACCGCGCCGACAATATCTTCGAGCCTCGCTCATCGACAATGGCGGAGTCACGTTACATACGCAGCAAGGTTCAGCCATGCTCAGCCCCGCCTGCGCCAGCGATGGCCTCGCGATGATTGAAGCAGGACGCAGCTTAGTCGCTGGCGAGCCCGTGCCATTTCTACCTTATGCCAGTCTACTATCATGACTAGTGCTGCGAATGGCCTCAGCAACACCGCTCCGCGTGCTGGTCTTATCGATGGCCTAGGCCGGCAAATCAATTATCTGCGCCTGTCCGTTACCGATCGTTGCGACTTACGCTGCCGTTATTGCATGGCTGATGACATGCAGTTTTTGCCACGCGACCAAACCCTCTCCCGCGCTGAAATCCACCGCCTCGCCAGCCTATTCGTCGCCGAGGGCGTGCGCAAAATTCGCCTCACCGGTGGCGAGCCACTGACTCGCCCCGACATCATTGCCATTTGCCAAGACTTAGCCGCACTACCCGGCCTCGACGAATTGGTACTCAGCAGCAATGGCCGTCAGCTCGCCAGCCATGCTTCAGCACTCAAACTTGCTGGCGTCAGTCGCCTCAATATCAGCCTAGATAGCCTACAAGCTGACCGCTTCCGCTACATCACACGCCACGGCGTACTCGCCGATGTGGTTGCTGGCATAAATGCCGCCGTCGCACAGGGCTTTAAACGCATACGCCTCAATAGCGTGATTTTGCGCGGCAGCAATGATGACGAAATCCTCGACTTAGTTGCCTTTGCACTGGCACGCGAGATCGATATTTGCTTCATCGAGGAAATGCCCTTAGGCGATGTTGGACGCAATCGTTTTGAGGCCTTCATCAGCAGTGCTGATATTGCCGAACGCATCGCTCAGCGCTACGTCTTAACCCCATTGCTAAATGCCGATGCTCACGCTGGTCCGGCGCGCTATATGCAGGCGCAAGGCCATCCAAAAAGTCGCATCGGTTTTATTTCTCCTCATTCCAACACCTTTTGCGCTAGCTGTAATCGCCTACGCCTAACCGCCGAGGGCAGGCTTTTGCTGTGCTTAGGGCAAGAACAATCTTTGTCCTTGCGCGATCTGATTCGCCAATATCCTGCTGACGATCATGTGGTTCGACAGGCGCTGCATGATGCGCTGACTCATAAGCCCGCGAGCCATGACTTTCAGCACGATGGCGAACAATTGGTGCGCTTTATGAGCGCGAGCGGAGGCTAAAATGAGCACTCATAGCAGCCGCATTTTCACCTGCATTTGCGTCAGTCTCTTGCTTTGGGCACAGCCTGCACTCTCACGAGCTGACACCATTACTGTGGCGGTGGCAGCAAACTTTGCCCCAACCTTACGCTTACTCGCCGCGCGCTTTCAGCTCGAACAAGCGCATCAGGTTCGTGTAGTGACAGGCTCCTCGGGATTGCTAGCCGCACAAATTCGTCATGGCGCGCCCTACGATTTGTTTTATTCCGCGGATGTCAGCAAGCCGCAAGCGCTCATCGAGGCTGGCCTTGCGTCAGCGCACAATCGCTACACCTATGCCATTGGCCGTTTGGTGCTGTGGTCGTCACAAGCAAACCTCGTCGACTCACGCGGCCAAGTGCTGCGCACAGATTTTCGGCGCCTAGCTCTGGCGAACCCCAAGCTCGCACCCTATGGGCTAGCCGCGCTCGACGTACTCACTGCGCTGAAGCTGATCGATATCACGCGCACGCGCTGGGTCATGGGTGAAAACATCGCGCAGACCTATCAGTTTGTCGCCACCGGCAATGCCGATCTGGGCTTTATTGCGCTCGCACAATGGCAAGAAAATCCCGACATAGGCAGTTATTGGCTAGTGCCTAGCACTCTGCATCAAGCCATCAGGCAAGATGCGCTACTGCTGCACGACACGCCAGCCAGTCGGGCTTTTTGGCAATTCTTGCGCAGTACATCGGCGCAGGAAGAGATTCGCCGAGCTGGCTACGACATAGCTGAGATTAAATCATGAACTTCTCTGCCGATGATCTCTCAGCCCTCTGGCTCACGATGAAGCTTGCTACCACCGTCACTCTTGTGCTGCTACTTATTTGCACCCCATTGGCGTGGTGGTTGGCGACTACCGCTTCGCGATGGCGCGGCCCCATTAGTGCCTTGGTCGCACTGCCGTTGGTGCTACCACCGACCGTCTTGGGCTTTTACTTTTTGCTCGGCATGGGCCCGCACGGAGCCATTGGCCAGTTCACACATACGCTAGGTCTAGGCTATTTGCCCTTTCATTTTTCCGGCCTCGTGCTGGCTTCGGTGTGCTACTCGCTGCCTTTTGTCGTGCAGCCCATCCAGAACGCCATGGAGGCGATACCCCAAAGTCAGATCGACGCCGCAGCCACCTTAGGCGCAGGCCCAGCCGATCGTTTTTTTAGCGTGGTATTGCCGTTGGCCAAGCCCGGATTCATCAGCGCCGCCCTACTTGGCTTTGCTCATACAGTGGGTGAGTTTGGCGTGGTGTTGATGATAGGTGGCAATATTCCCGGAGAGACGCGCGTGGTCTCGGTGGCACTTTATGATCATGTGGAAGCAATGAACTATGGCCAAGCACATGGCCTAGCAGCGGTTCTATTAGCCTTCTCTTTCATCACTTTACTCGTGCTCTATAGTCGGTCTCCGCGCGCGCTTATGATGGTGAGATCGCGACCATGAAAGTGCCTTACTCAAGAGGCACAAATGAGCTAGGCATAGGTATTGTGAGTTCGTCTAATACCCTGCATTGCCTTGATGATGCTAGCGATAACACACTCGCCGTAGACATCAATCTCAGCCATGGCCAAAAAACCTTTCGTTTGCAGATAAACACCCACCTTTCACTAGCTGGGGTCACCGCCATTTATGGTCCATCAGGAGCTGGTAAAACCACACTTTTACGCTGCATTGCCGGCTTACAGCCTTTGACCTGTGGCAGCATTCGTTTTCGCCAAACGCTCTGGCAAGATGCATCCATGCAGGTTCCGGTGCATCAACGCGGCATCGCTTATGTCTGCCAAAGTGCCGACCTATTTGCACACCTAAATGTGCTGGGCAATCTTCGCTACGCTCAACGCCGTGCGCAAAAGCGCACAGTGCGAGTCTCCGCCGCTGAAGTCATCGATCTATTGGCGCTAGCCCCTTTGCTGCAACATCACATCGATCAGCTTTCTGGTGGTGAGCGCCAGCGCGTCGCGCTCGCACGCGCCCTGCTCAGCCAACCCTCGCTACTACTGCTAGATGAACCTCTGGCCAGCGTCGATCAGCATCAGCGCGCAACCGTACTGCCTTATATTCAGCGTCTCTGCGCCGCACAGCTGATGCCCATCCTTTACGTCAGTCATGACCTAAGCGAAGTCGCCGCGCTCGCTCATGACATAGTGCATTTGGTCGATGGCAAACTCAGGCAGCAAGGCCCTGCGCGGCAGTTACTGCCTGCCCTCCACGCCATTTACGATGACAATAGCGTTGAAATTAATGCCTTAAAGGTAGAGAACGCGCAGCTAAAAGCTCGCTGTGCTGAGCTAGAAATGGGCGCTGTAGCTATGACCATAAAATCTAGCGAAGAGACGAGCTATAACGCGAAATAACACTCTATGATCCAAGGCTAATGACAAGGCATACTAAGAGCTAAGAAAAATTCGCTTGGGGTATGCTTTGACGAATCAGCCGAACTGGCTACGCGCCGTGCTGTTGGCTACTGCCGTGCTTGCTGCACCAGCGGCTTTGAGCGCAGAGTCCGCTAGCAAAAACTCAGCCTCTCGTGAAGCGGCCGTGCCTAGCGCAGAAGAAGTCACGCTAACGCATTTACAAGCCGAAATTGCCGACTTACAGGCACTGTTGGTCGGTCAGCTACCACAAAATGCATCCCTGCCAGCATTATTTGAAATTGATTTAAGCGATGCAAAGGCCGTGACGCAACGCATTCAATCGCTACAAGAGCGCCTAAGTGTCGAGGCTGATGCAGCGTCAACGGCAGCTAGCAGCACTGAAAATAACGATGCAGCAACGAGCCAGAAGGCCAGTGCTGAGCAGGCGCAATCCAAGGCACCTGTCGCTCAGGCAGATCATTTTGTTTTATTGCGCCGTGAGCGTGACCGCCTGCGCTTAAGCTTTTTACAGCTACCGACCGAGCGGCGCGCTGCACTCATTGAGCAAGACCGCCTAAAGCGCACGCAAGAAGCACTACTGGCCGAACAAGCAGCCTCAGCTCAGGCCTTAGCATCTACTGAGCTTGCCCGCGATAACGCATTGGCTGCTGCCACTGCGGCGCGTAATGAGGGCGAACGCGTATTGGCCACAGAAGAGGCGCGTCTATTGGCGCAGCTCAGCGAGCTGGCAGCCTTGCGTCAGCAGTGGGCCGAGACCAACCAAACTCAACTCGACCAACGTCGTGAATTATTTGCCCGTTACGCCGCCGTATCGCAGCAAACACCATTGCCGAGTGCTCAAGCCGATGAGCTTTACAACAGCATTCGCAGCGATCTAAAGAGCCTTCGCGATGGAGCTGCGCAAGCGCTAAATAAGCTCAATAGCCCGAGCCAGTTGCCGCTCCGTGAAGAGCCACTATCACTAAACGATAGCCGCTTTGCTGCTCACGGCGAGCTAGTTGCACGCATCATTCAGCTGCGTCAACGCATTGAACAGGAATCGACTCAGCTTCAAGCGCGCGAGCAGCAAGAACGCTTCCAAGATGCCAATATTAAGATGACTGGCCTGCAAACTTTGCAAGCACAGCGCGTGACATTGCTAGGCCAGCTCAGCCCCGAAAAACGCTCCGATGCCACTGGCTTTAATACTCAAGGCTTGGCTCGGGTACTCGATGAGATTGCCCATGTCCGCCTCATGGTCAGTTGGTACCCGCTACAACGAGCACATGATGCTCAGAGCTTGCTCTCACTTCTCCAAGATGTGTTCACGGCAGGCAAACTAGGCATTGATCTAATGCAGCTCATCCTGCTCATCGTGCTTGGTGTGTGGGTGCGCCGCCGCTGCCGCAATTGGATTAATCGAGCCCGACAATGGCTCATCACACATATTCAGCCCAAAACTTTACGGGCCAACATCGATCGCGCTGCCATCACCCTCACTGCCGTTGCTCGCGAACTCACACTACTCCTTAGCATCTATCTGATTTTCGACTGGCTATATGCGCCAGAGCTGATCATTGCCGAGGTCTCAGTACTGCGCAAACTGGCTTATGCCTATGGCTATTACGCATTGGCTTTGGCACTGATTCACCGAGTCTTTCTGACGGCTATTTCTCGTTATCGAGCCGTTAGCATCGAGCTCAATCAAAAGATTTTGCGCTCACTGCGCTGGGTCGCACGTTGGGCTTTGGTGGTCACCATCTACCTAATTTTTGCGCAAACCTTACTCGGTCGTGGCGCGCTCTATGGCATTGCAGAAGATGTCGCGACATTTGGCGGCTTAGTCGTAGCTTGGCGCTTAATTCGTGCTTGGCGTAGCGAGGTCACTCAGGCCTATTTGAGCTATTCGCCCAATGGCCGCTTAGCCGAACTTGTTCATAAGAGCCAAAACCATAGCTACGGCTTAGCCCTCGCAGCCATGGCATTTGTTTTTGTTGCAGCGCGTGGCTTATGGACATGGCTACGTGATTTAGCACTTGGCTTCGAGCAAACACGTAAAGCCTTAGCGTATTTATTTCGCCGCCAACTCGAACGCAAGTCACGCAATCAAGCAGACATTTTTGAGGCCGCTCCACTACCCGATGAGCTGATGCTGGCATTTACTGAAGAGCCCGCTAATGTCGACCTCAGCATTGATCATTTCCCAAAGCTCAATGCAGTCATAGAGAAAGCAGCCGCACTAAATACTGGTGGTCGCGGCGGTTTAATTACGCTAACTGGCGATCGCGGCGCAGGCAAAACCACGTGGTTGATGGCCCTCAAGCGCAACCTACCAGACGACTTGACTTGCACTTATCACAGCATAGAAGAGCGCAATTATCAGGCAGATGGCGTCTGCCTTTTACTCTGCCGTCAGCTTGGCATCGCAGATACTACAGACCCAGAGCAAATCATCTCCCAGCTACAGGCTCAACGCCCGCAAGTGGTGCTACTCGATTTGGGCCAAAACCTCATGTTGCGCACCGTTGGTGGCTTGGCAGGCTACGATGTCTTTGTGCACATTGCACAAGCCACTGTAGGCCGCGTGCTTTGGGTTATAGCGTTTGCATCTTGGCCATTTGAGTACTTGCAGCGCATACACCCCAATCGCGATGTGTACGACCAACATTTAGCACTGGCACCATGGTCTGATCAGCGCATTGGTGAGCTTATCGACGCGCGCATGGAGTCTGCCGGCTACACTGCCGACTACGATAGCCTGCTCAATCATGATGCCTTAGCGCCAAACCCAACCCCACTAGTCAACGATGAGGAAGCCGAACGGGTTGCCGATCGTTATCACCGCCTAGTCTGGGACTATGCCGATGGAAATCCCCGCTTAGCCCTGCATTTCTTCCGCATGTCGTTACTATTGGTTGGCGAAAAGCGCGTCGAAGTACACCTATTTCCCATGCCTCTAATGAGTGCCCTAGAGGTTTTCGCCACGCGCACACACTATGTCTTGGCATGCTTGGTGCAACATGAAAATCTGACCGCCGCAGAGGCAGCAAAGTCGCTCAGCTTTGCTTTAAGCGAGTGCGAGCGCGCCTTGTATTTACTGCATGAGCGTGGTTTTTTAACCACCTGCGATGATCAACGCTATCGCGTCTCATCGCATTGGAACCGTGCTGTGCTGCGCTTCTTGCAGCGTAAAAAATTACTCGTGGTATGAGGCATACGCAATGAATGACACCACGCAAATTTTGCAATTTATTCGCCCCGGCAGCATACCAACAGCGCTGATCATTATTGCTTTCGCTTGGGCTGCAGTTCAGCTTTTGCGCAAAGCCAGTGACCAGCTTGGTGATCGCATGGTGGATCGCCGCCTAGCCATCAATCAGCTTGCGACCATCCTCCGCTTTGTTATTTATATCGGCACCATCAGCGCTATAGTGCCGGTGATTTTTGTACTCTCCGATGAAATGCTACTGGCCTTGGGCGGCACCATTGCCGTCACGGTTGGCTTTGCTTTTAAAGACTTGGCAGCATCGATCATTGCCGGCATTACGCTGCTCATCGACAAACCATTTCAAGTTGGCGATCGCGTTAGCTTCGATGGCTATTACGGCGAAATCGTTGCTATTGGCCTGCGCTCAGTTCGCCTAGTCACGCTCGATGACAACCTCATTACAATCCCCAATAACAAGTTTTTGAACGATAGCGTTTCCAGCGGCAATGCTGGCGAGCTCAATATGCTCATCCAGCTCGATTTCTATATTGCCATCGACCAAGACCTTGCCAGCGCCAAACGCATTGCGCGCGAGGCAATTACAAGCAGCCCCTATGCCTATCTCGACAAGCCATGGGCGGTACTGGTCAATGAAGTGGTGCATGAGCAATATTTCGCCTTACGCGTGCGCACTAAGGTCTATGTCATGGATGTACGCAATGAAAAGTTGCTGGAGTCGGATGTGACCGAGCGCATCGTTCGTGGTTTTGCCGAAGCCAATATTCAGCGCCCTGCTATTTTATATCGACTGGCCCCACGTGCGCCCAGTGAAGCCCTGCTCAATAGCGAACCCGGCACGGCAACGAACATTAGCCCAATGATTCCTGGCGAGCACGGCGGCCAATCATGATTCCACCGATTCGCACACAAAAGCCACGCAAGCGTATTTATATAAAATCTGAGTACTCGCCTGAGCATGTCCTGCTCCGGCGAATCTGCCTGATATTGGGCTTAATCGGACTAGTTTTACTAATCTTTTGGCTTGATCGTGATGGCTTAAAAGATACGCACGATGGGCATATGAGCTTCGGTGATGTGGCTTACTTCACCGCCGTCACCATCACCACCGTGGGCTATGGCGACATCGTACCGATCAGTGATCGCGCGCGCCTGATCGACACGCTTTTTGTCACGCCGCTACGCTTAATTATTTGGTTTATTTTCTTAGGCACTGCTTATGAGCTGGTGCTACAACGCTGGATGGAGACACGTCGCATGACTCGTTTACAAAAATCCCTACGCGACCATGTGATCATTTGTGGCTATGGCCATAGCGGCAGAAGCGCCGCTCACGAGGCAGTATTGCGCGGCACGCCTATTGGCCAGGTGCTGATCATTGATCAGCATGCTGAGAACTTAAAAGCCGCAGCTGAGCATGGCTATATTGGCCTTTTAGGCGATGCCACGAGTGAATATATACTCGCCGATGCCGGTATTTCACAGGCGAAGGCCGTGCTCATTTGCCTTGGTCGCGATGATGCCGCCGTGCTCACAATATTGACCTCTCGCCACCTCAATCCAACTGTTCGTGTCATCGCATCCGCCAGCGAAGAGGAAAATATTAAGCTCATTCGCCAAGCCGGTGCTGACGCAATCATTGCGCCGTCTATCGTTGGTGGATACTTAATGGCGGACTCTGTTGAGTCCACCCACGTCGCGGACTACATCAATGATTTAATGCAATCCGATGGCCGCGTGCGCTTAATTGAGCGCGCCGTAGAGCCAGAGGAGATCGGTAAAACCATGCGAGAACTTGGCCCCAACTTAGTAGTGCGTATTAATCGCGGCGGTGAGCACGTCGGCTTTTGGGAAGGCGAGCGCTCGCGTGTGCAGCCAAACGATCGCCTACTCGAAATCGAGCCAAGCGAGAATCAAAGCTTAAGTTAGGATGCTCGCGGTGCTGGCTCCTCAGCATTGGGAGCCATGAGCTGCAAGGTCTCAAATGGCATCTCCACTCCAGCGCTTCGTAGTGTTTCGAAAACACTCTCTCGCAGAGCGAAGCGCAGCTCCACATGCTCACGCTCATTGACGATCCACGCCTGCAACTCCAAGGCAAGGTTGTAGTCGTTCAAGGCCGTCACTACCACGCGTGGCGCAGGCTCGCTCATATATTCAGGCTTATCCTTAATGATACCTAAGAGTAGCTCGCGAACACGATTCAAGCTCTCCTCCACGCCTACCGTCACCGCAATATCGATGCGCAAATTAGGAAAGTTGGTATAGCTCGCTACCGTCTGGTTTATTACTTCCGTATTGGGTACCGCCAGCATTTTGCCATCACGCGTGATGATTCGCGTCGAACGCAACGTGATGCGATCGACGCGACCATATTGGCCATCAACCTCGACTAAGTCACCAATCACAAAGGGTCTATCGATAAAAATAAGAATGCCCGAGATCAGATTCGACAAGGCATCTTTAGCCGCAAAACCTATGGTTAAACCAGCTATGCCCAGCGAGGCTATGACGGCCCCCGTCTGTACGCCGGCCGTATCCAAAGCACTAATAAAGCCTATCGCCAACACACCATATTTTAATAGTGTTTGCATAAATGACACCGTGGTCGCATCAGCCCTACTGCGCACAGATGCCGCCTTTAGCGCCATTTTGAGCAATCGCCAAAGAACATAAAAAGCCATGAATACTGCCATGGCAGTGGCGATGTTAATTAGGCCGTTAACTGCAGTTTTCGCCATTTCTTCCACTGAAAATGCATCGTGTAACCGTGCCAGCATACGCGAGCTCAACTCATCCATACCCACCCCTAATTCATTCATGATGACTTTTGTTTACACCATAGTTCAGCCTTGTATGATCCAAGCATCCACGCAATTGCGTCAACACAACATTGGGTAGCACATGAACTTCTCACAATGGCTAGATCAAGTAGTCCAGCTACTCACTCATCCACTCATGAGCGTCGGTAAAACTGACATCACCATAAGCCGCATTATTGCCCTCATCGGCTTTTTGATCTTAGCTCGTGTGCTTGTCGCCATTATTGACCGAGGCTTATTACGGCTAGCCCGTCCCGACCGCACCGTTAAGCTCAGCAAATCCGGCATTTATGCTCTATCACGCATCATGCGCTATATGGTCTGGGGCATTGTTGCCTTTATGGGCATCGACTACCTCGGCATCAACCTATCGCACCTAGCTTTGGTCGGCGGCGCCATCGGTGTCGGCATTGGCTTCGGGTTACAAAACATTTTCAGCAACTTTATTTCTGGCATCGTGCTGTTGCTTGAGCAAACGTTGAAGGTCGGCGATTTTGTCGACTTACAGTCAGGAGTGGTTGGCCGCGTTAGTGAAATCAGCATTCGATATACCCGCGTTACCACTAATGACTCCGTCGATGTCATCGTACCTAACTCCGAATTCATCAATGGTCGTGTGACTAACTGGACCTTCGATAATGAATACCGTCGCATACATGTGCCCTTCGGCGCCGCCTATGGCTGCGATAAAGAGCTTGTGCGTGAAGCTGGCTTATCAGCTGCTGCGTCCGTTGAAGGCACAGTGAGCAATGCCACACATAAAAGCGATGTGTGGCTGGTGGGCTTTGGCGACAACAGTTTGAACTTCGAGCTAGTCATTTGGGTCAATGAGCAGCTTGTCAAAACACCCGCGCGCACTCAAGCTCTATATTTATGGGCCTTAGAAACTGAGCTTAGCGCCCGCAATATCGAGATCCCATTCCCGCAACGCGACCTGCACATTCGCTCTGGCGTGCTGCAAATTGCAACAGAAAACCATAGCGCAGAGCTAGCGCCCACGAGCGCTATCGCGCCCCAATAGGCTGAGCCAAAATCCATAAGCCCGAGGCAGTAAACGCCATCATCAGCACCAGTAATGGCAACTGGCTAAGCGTCGCTTGGCGCGCCGTGGCAAAGGTGCGCAAGGCGATGCGGTGGCCAATATAAACGCTAATGACATGGCCCAAAACAATCAGACCAACCTGTGTATGCCAGACCACGGCAACATCGGGAATGATAGGCGCGCGCCATAAGCCTGCTGTACCAAACAAGTTCCAGCCCCAGCCAAAGGGGTCAGACAACATGCTCACTATTTTCACGCCTTGCGTGAAAATCAGCGTGTAGTAATGCGTGATGTTGTAGACCAAGGCTATTGGCAATAGGCTATAGGCAAAGCGCAGGCTGAGCTGCATCACGGTCAATGAGCTAGCGGTAAGCACCTTCGCCAGCGCCATGCAGAGCATGTAGAAACCACCGTAAATAAATGGCGAAAGCAGGAGCACGCTGCTTTCATAAGCCATGTAGTAAGGCCTTAAGGTAGAGAAGTTATAGATTGGCGCACTGCCCAACCACTCGGTAAGCAGTCCGGTACGATCTTGCCAAAATAGCGCAACCCACCAGCTCGTTGCTCGCAAGCCATCAAACGCTGTGGAAGATAATAAAAACAGCACGAATAGCAACAACGCTAGATGCCTCGGCTGCTCGCGTAACATGCCCGAGAAGGGTGCCTGCCAAGACACAGCATGCCGGCCGCGATGAAACGGTGACATCAGCGCCATCAAGCGAAACATCACACTAAACAGCTCGCCATAGCGCGACCATTTAGCCACGCCAAAAAGCGCCATGCCGGCCAGGCAATACAGCGTGTATGCAGCCAAGGCCTGGCCTAAGCTTAGTGGCGTGTTATGGGTAAATAGCTCAATCCAAATCAGGCCTAAATAGGCGATGAAAGCGGGCCAGTAATTCGCCCATGAGGGATAGGAAAAGTAACCTTTTCGCCAGCGCGGGAAAGCTCGGCTAATGAGTAGACTTAAGCTAGTAAACGGGTTTATATCGCGGTAATAGTTTCCTGTGACCGTACTAAGGTAGGTAAAGCCCAACAAAAATATGATCCAAAAAAAGGTCATATTGAAGTTGACGTAAGGATCGCGATTACCGAAAAAGCCCGTGGCTATTGTGAGCAATAGAAAGCCCACACTCAGCGCGCGCACCAAGTGGTTTTTTTCAGGCTTTCTATAAAGTAGTTGTCGAGGCTTTACTGCAGCATGTTGTGCGCCGCGCATCATAAAAGCAGCTAAAAAAAACGATAGCGCCAGCGCCGCCGCACCACCATAAAGATAGAGCCACAACGGAACAGGTAGGTTGTATTGACGGCCAAATGAATGGGCCAATGCCAACGACGGCATCAGCCCAATCACTAGCGCCGCAAGCGTAATACTACGGCGCATGACTTAACGATTCACCGTTTGTTCCCACATTTGAATATAGGCTTCGGCAGAACGGTATAGTGCGTCAATAGCTTCCTTACCACCTTCCAACCGAACTTCTTCAACATAGTCCGCCATCATGCCGTAGTGCGCTGTGCCGACTTCATCGATAGGCCATGTTTTGCCACTTTCAGGCTGTGTTTGCAGATTGACTTGTATCGGCGCAATGCCATCAAACTGTGGGCCCCAATCCTCCCCTTGGAACAAAGTGAATGGGTATTGCACAGGCTTACTACCAGCGCCACGCGGGCCGGCACGATCAGCAATACCATTGGCATCCATCCCATAACCGAGAGGGATAGGACCGCGATCTGCTGGCCAAATTGGCTTAAGCTTATTTAAGAATTCGACATGACCTTTGCCATTAGGCTTAAAGGGATAAATCAGGCCGCCGCCAGCAAGCAAATCTTTTGCTTGCTTAATGCTCAAGCCACCATGTGCTCCATGCGCAGAAATCAGTGGATACTTGGGTGTCTGGGCATTAGCCATCTCTAGCATTTTGGTTTTGATGGACAGCTCAGCGTGATCAATATCGATGACGAAGCCTTTCGCCATCAGACGCTCCATAACGTATTCGCCAAGATCAGTCATGCCACGTTTATTGCATTGGCGACGGTCGGATGGGTATAGCGGTAAAGTTCCTGGTAATACGCTGGATGTCACGCCCAATATCAAACTTGTCAGCGGATCATTACCTAAGCCCGGTGGAGTAATCGTTATCTTGGCGCCTGCATTGAAAAAGTATTTTTCGCCTTCACCGCCATCTGGGCAGTCGTATGTTTGCCAAAAGCCACCGGTACCGTAGAAGCCGACAATATTGAGAATATCGCTAAACAAACCAGTGCCGCCAAGCGCGCTATTGATGTCGTGATACGGGAAAATTTCTCGCACGCCGAGATCCCAAACCTCATCAATTTGGCGATCGATACTTTCCTTCGTACAACCTCGTACCTCGCCCAACAAACCACCCGGCGTAAAATGTACGGTGCAGTCAAAGACGTTAGCAAACTCAAGGCCAGCCACTACGGCGAGCTTGCCATCGTTAATCACACGCCGTGCCTCTTGTGGAGTTTTCACGATGCGAAACCAGCCCAGACCGGGACCACCCTCCTGAGCATCAACATAGTCTTGCAGCTGGAATAGATACTTTACCTGTGCAATGCCTAGGCGCATGTCGTTACAGTCAGCATCTAAGCGCAGCACTGCAATACGGCCCACTTCGCAAAGTGCAGCAATATTAGTGCCCTCAGTGACCATAATGCGCATGCCCGCCTTCCAAGCACGCTCAACCCACTTGTAATACATGGCTTGGTGAAGCTGCGAGTCAGCTTTTGGCCAATCAATAAATGATGGCCAACCCTTGGTGTCGTGCATGGTTAATGGCGTCATGTCGAGCACAAGAGCCTCCGGATCACGAATACCTTGTGGACCATGCCAATCAGCACAATCCTTCATTGCATGTGGCACACCAAAGCGATGGAACATTTGGCCATACATCACGCCGCCAGCCGATGGTCCAACAATGTGTTTGCCATCGGACATTTCATGCCCCATGGCCATATGCGTATGCACTTCGGCAAAGCCAATCACAGGCTTATCGATACCGCGACCAACGTAGGTGTCACCGACAATATCGGTACTAATTTCAGGATACGGCGTGCAATCGGTGGTCGGCACAAAGCGGAATTCGCCAGACTTATCGGCTCTAGATGACAAGGCCAAGGTATTTTTATCGCCTAGCTGCATACGCTTATCAGTGTCGCTATTTGTCAACGTAAAGACGCCAGCGCGCGGCATGTCTACTGCCCACACGGTGGCATTGCTTGGCTTCATGGCACTGCCAATTGCGGCGCCCGCATTACTCAATAATGTTTTGTTTTTTGCTTGGATCAAATACTCGCCCAAGGCCGTAGGCTTCATATAGAACGCCTCGGCATTGGCCGGGGAGCTTGCGCTGAAGGCATAGCCGCCAGAGCTATTGCTTGCAGCATAGGCGTTGCTTGCAACTGACTGCAGTGCAAAGCAGTTATTCGCCATTGCATATTTTGTTTTTGGAGCAATCCGCGCTTGCGGATTTGCAGGCGCATCAGCTGCCGCCTTGTCATCACCACCATTGCCGCAAGCCACCAGAGTGCTCGTTGCTATGAGTAGCGCCGCCATGGCGATTCGTGGGTAAAAACCAGATGTCTTCATGCCGCTTGCCTCGTTATTATTTTTTTAATGACTTGAGTGTGGGTAGGGAAAATAGCCGACTGAGTAGCGCATCTTGAAGCGGTAGCGGAAGCCAACGCGCCAGCCATGGCAGTGCTCGACTACCCTTTCCTAAACGAATATATGCCGGCGGTTTGCTGCGCAGCATGGCTGCTGCTAATTGCTCAGCAAAGACTGTCGCCGGCGTGGCTTGCTGCTGCGAGGCCGCTGCGCGCTTCATGATCGCGGCAGCTAGTGGCGTGTATAGCGAATTGGGCCTCATTTCCACGGTCTTACTCGCTGTCGAGCCAAACGACGAAGCAATGGCACCCGGCTGCACCACCATGACGTGAATGCCTAGCGGTGCAAGCTCCATGCGCAACGCATCTGATAGTGAGTGCACGGCGGCCTTACTAGCACAGTAAGCCCCCGCAAATGGCGTAGTGAGCACTCCCGAAACGCTGCCTACGTTCACAATTAAACCTCGTCCCTGCGCAGCCATGCTTGGAATGACTGCTTGCGTCATCGCCAAAAGACTGAGCACATTGGTTTGAAACTGCTGCGCGGCATCGGCAGCTGAAATATCTGCTAGCGGCCCCATCAGGCCATAACCTGCGTTGTTTACTAGGCCGGTAAGTACGATCTTGCGTTGCGCGAGCTCAGCTAGTAATGCCGCAATAGAGTCGGGGCTATTCACGTCCAAACTTAGGGTCAACATGCCTTTTTCTGCTAGCTCTCCCAATGTCTCCGCTCGGCGTGCAGTCGCACACACAGCAGCGCCACGAGCATGCAGTGCCAACGCTAGCGCATGACCAATGCCGCTAGAGCAACCGGTGATTAAAATCATTAGCGCGGCTCCACTTCTATCACGCTAATGACACGATGCTGGCGATGCGTTTCAAGCTCGAAGCGGCCGCTATGTTCAAGTCGAACGCGGAGCGTCACAGGCTCATTTGCATTGACTTGGACGGCCTGTTCGTAGCCATGCAAATGCACTTCATCGGGGACATCACTAACAAAAGACAGCACCAAGGTCTCACCCTGAGGCACCTCAATTTGCTGTGGCCCAGTAATTTCTCCGGCCTGAATTTGCCAACTATAGTCAGCTACTTCAGCTGCACTGGGCTCACCAACAGGCATCGCCTCAGAGCTGGCGACAAAAGCTTGAATAGGTGTTTTAGGTGCCACTGGCGCCATGAAAAACCACAATGCAATCAGAGAGATAATCGCCATAACGGCGTAGATGAAATTTCGCATAAATGTTTTAAATCGCTATTTTGCGACAGAAAAGTGGCAGCTATTTATGACACTTTTTGTCGTTAATTATTATTTGAAGCAACATAACAAACTTCCCTGCCCACACAAACTACTTAATTGTAACAAGCACTGTGAACTACGCCATTTTCATGGCTCATTATTACGCAGTCGATTCTGCTTAATTTACATACCAATCTCAGGCTTAAGGCGCGCATGCGGTATGATGCACATCTATTTCTAGAGTTTTCCCTATGTCTTTTGCTGATCTGGGCCTGATGCCCGAGCTGCTGCAAGCACTCGAGGCCGTGGGTTACACCACGCCCACGCCAATTCAACGTGACGCCATCCCTGTGGTTTTAGCCGGCCGCGACTTACTTGCCGCCGCACAAACGGGCACTGGCAAAACCGCCGGCTTCACGCTGCCCATGTTGCAATTGCTAAGCTCGCGCCATGCCGTGCACCCAAGCACACGTCATCGCCCACGCGCACTCATTTTGACGCCAACGCGTGAACTCGCCGCACAAGTCGAAGAAAGTGTAAGCACCTATGGCAAGCAGCTATCACTGAACTCTATGGTGATGTTTGGCGGTGTCGGCATGCAGCCACAGGTCACGAAGCTGCGCGGCAAAGTCGATATTTTAGTTGCCACACCTGGCCGCCTACTCGATCATGTTGGCCAAGGCACTTTAGATCTTGGCGGCATTGAGTTATTCGTTCTCGATGAAGCCGATCGCATGCTCGACATGGGTTTTATTCGCGATATCCGCCGTGTACTCGCGATATTGCCAAAGCAGCGTCAAAACTTACTGTTTTCAGCAACCTTTGCCGATGAGATCCGCAGCCTCGCCAACAGCCTGCTGAAAGATCCTGCCACGGTCGAGGTGACGCCGCGCAACACCACGGTCGAGCGCATTGAACAGACTATTTATCCAGTCGATCGCGAAGCCAAACGCCAGCTCCTTGAGAAGCTCATCCGCGATGGTGAGTGGTCGCAAGTATTGGTGTTTACACGCACCAAACATGGCGCCAACCGCCTCGCCGACCAGCTCGATAAAAACGGCATTGCGGCTATGGCCATCCACGGCAATAAAAGTCAGTCAGCGCGCGAAAAGGCACTGCGTGAGTTCAAGTCCAATCGCCTGCGCGTGCTAGTCGCCACTGATATTGCCGCGCGCGGCATCGACATCGACTCGCTACCTTACGTGGTCAACTATGAACTGCCGCAAGTCGCGGAAGACTATGTCCATCGCATTGGCCGCACTGGTCGAGCCGGTGCTGGCGGTGAAGCCGTGTCATTAGTCTGTGTCGATGAACTAAAGCTGCTTGCTGATATTGAGCGCACGATTAAGCAAAAGCTCAATCGCGTTGTTGTGCCTGGCTTTGAGCCCGACCCCAACGCCAAGCCTGAGCCGCTGCGCAAAGCGCCGCCACCTCGTGGCCCGCGCCGCGATAAACCACCGCGTGCCGCCGACCAAGTTCGTCGCGACCAACCTAGCCAACGCCGTCGCTCATCAGGCAATGGCCCGGCACCTTCATCGCGCCCAAGCTCACGACCTTCATCAGGCCCTAAGCCATCACGCTAAGCGCCTGAACACTGCCCAATCAACACATCAGCGCGCCCTAAAAAGTGCGCTGATGGCGTTTTTTCGGCCTATTTCCACCAAGGGTAAATCGCCGGCATATTGCTCGCTTTACTGGTGTATTGAGGATCGCGCTTCTCCAAAAATGACCGCACACCCTCTTTACCATCCTCCAAGCTAGTGTAGAACATAGCTAAGGAGTCGATGCGATGCGCCTCTATCGGGTGTGGTTGTGCGGCATTGCGATACATCATCTGGCGAGCAAAGGCGACTGCCACTGGCGACTTGTTCTGGCTGAATTTTCGCGCGAGCTCGTAGGCCGCTGGCAGCAAGTCTTCAGGCGCATGCACCGAGCGCACAAGCTTGCCCGCAAGCACCTGCTCGGCAGTTAAAATATCGCCACTATAGACCCACTCCAGCGCTTGCTGAATACCGACAATGCGTGGCAGAAACCAGCTTGAACAGGCTTCCGGCACCACACCGATTTTGCCAAAGACAAAGCCAATACGTGCCTTTTCTGACACCAAACGAATATCCATCGCCAATGTCATGGTTGCGCCGATACCAACCGCAGCGCCATTGATGGCACCAATCACAGGCTTTTTGCAGTCAAATATAGCTAAGGTCACGCGACCACCGGTGTCACGCACGCCATCGAAAATCGCCGGATCATTTAGTCGCGAATGCATATCTTCAACACTAGGCCGCTGCGCTTCATCGAGGCCAAATACATTTCCCGAAGCCGTTAAATCCATGCCCGCACAAAATGCGCGGCCGGCACCAGTCACGACAATGGCGCGAACCTCATCGTCTTCGCTAGCACGACCAAAGGCATCCACTAACTCATTGGCCATGCTTACTGTAAAGCTATTGAGCTGATCGGGGCGATTGAGGGTGAGCGTGAGGATGTGTTCGCTGACGTCATACTTCAGTGTGGTGTAGCTCATGCAGCGCTCCGATAACTAAGTTTTAGATGAACAGCGGTTGTACCTGAGCTATGCACTTTCGACAACCGCGCAATCCATCGCTACTTTCTGTCATAATTTCGTCACTCAAATATCACAGAGGTTGGGTCATGGATCTGAAGCACCTAGAAGGCATGGATCGCGCGATGGATAAAAACCGCGGTGACCAAGTCAGGCTCGGCATAGGTCTGCTATTTATTTTAGGCGTGATGCTATACGCCGCCAGCCAAAGCGTTGGCGAAGTCAGCATCATGCTGGTCATGGCTGCCATGGTCGGCGGCTATATGGCAATGAACATCGGCGCAAACGACGTCGCCAAAAATGTCGGCCCGGCAGTTGGTGCAAGAGCATTGACTCTAGGTAGTGCTCTCGTTATCGCCGCTGTCTTCGAAGCAGCTGGCGCCATCATTGCCGGCGGTGAAGTTGTAGGCACCATTCGCAATGGCATTATCGACCCTAATTTGATTCCCGATACCGACACATTTGTCTGGATCATGATGTCTGCACTGATCGCTGGTGCGCTCTGGTTAAATCTTGCCACCGCCGTTGGCGCGCCGGTTTCAACAACGCACTCGATTGTTGGTGCAGTGCTAGGTGGCGGCATTGCTGCCGCAGGCACTGATATCGTGAACTGGGGCATGATGGGCAGCATCGCTGCCAGTTGGATTATCTCGCCTGTGCTTGGTGGCGTAGTGGCAGCGGCATTTTTATATCTGATCAAACGCTGCATTACCTACAAAACCGACATGATGGGTGCAGCACGAAAAGTCGTGCCATGGCTAGTTGCTGCAATGGCAATGGTGTTTAGCGTTTACCTTATACAGAAAGGCCTAAAGCAGATTGTTCATATTTCACTACTGCAAGCTGCCATGATTGGCGCAGTGATAGCCGTAGGAATTTTTGCTCTCGTCCGCTGGCAGGTAAAGCAACCTAGAAACCTACAGCTTGAAGGCAAGCAAGGTGTCAATAGCTTGTTCACTGTGCCGCTTATTTTCGCCGCTGCACTGCTCAGCTTTGCTCATGGCTCCAATGATGTAGCCAACGCCATCGGCCCACTAGCTGCAATTGTCGATGTTTACACTGCACATCCCGGCGAGTTCGGCGCGTCAGCCGCCATTCCCTTGTGGGTAATGATGATTGGCGCGCTCGGCATCGCCATTGGCCTCGCCCTATTTGGCCCAAAGGTTATTCGCACCATTGGCAGCGGCATTACTGAGCTCGATCAGATGCGCGCGTTTTGCATTGCCATGGCCGCGACGCTAACCGTCATTATTGCTAGCCAATTGGGCCTACCCGTCAGCTCTACTCATATCGCCGTAGGCGGTGTATTTGGGGTTGGCTTCTTGCGCGAATACTTGAAAAAGAATTACGACCGCATGGTATTCGAGATTAAAGAACACCACCCCGAGGATGACCAGGTCGCTATCGATGCCTTCATGCAGCGCTTCAGCAATGCAGACATTCAGCAAAAGGGCAGCATGCTACGTGATCTAAAGGCCTTATCAAAAGCCAATGAAGACCCTGCTCATTTCTCGAAAGGTGAGCGAAAAAACCTGAAAAAAGTCTATCGTAAAGAGCTGGTTAAGCGCTCGCAGCTCATGCGCATTGTCTCTGCATGGGTTATCACGGTGCCAGCCACCGCGCTCATGGCCGGAATGATTTTCTTTATGTTGCGCGGCATGTTGGCTTAGTCTCAATAGCTAACCTGCGGCGCAAACTATATAACGATGGCACGGCACTTGCTGTGCCATCGTTAAGATGTCTGCTTACCGAGGCTAGCTCGTGTCCATTATCGTCGCGTTGCACCATGTTTCCGATTACCGTTACGACCGCCCAGTTCAACTCGGCCCTCAGCTAGTACGTCTGCGCCCAGCGCCACACTGTCGGACGCGAATACTTTCGTACAGCCTAGACATCACGCCTGAAGAGCACTTCATTAACTGGCAACAAGACCCGCAAGCCAACTATCTGGCGCGCTTGGTATTCCCAGAAAAAACCGAACATTTTCGAGTTTCCGTAGATCTCGTTGCCGAACTGTCAGTGATCAATCCGTTTGACTTCTTTCTCGCTCCGGAAGCCGAGCAGTGGCCATTCAGTAAAGTCGATGACGAAGCCCAAGAGCGCGAGCTTGCACCGTATCGGCGCGTACTGGAAGTAACGCCTGCACTTACGCACTATCTTGAAGCAATCCCCAAAACGCCATTGCGTACAATCGACTTTCTTGTCGAGATTAATCAGCGCTTATTTAACGATATTGCCTACACCATTCGTCTTGAGCCCGGCGTGCAGACGCCAGAAGAAACACTGACCAAGCGCTCTGGCTCTTGCCGTGACACAGCCTGGCTAATGGTGCAAATCATGCGTCATCTTGGCGTTGCCGCACGCTTTGTTTCTGGCTACCTGATTCAGCTCACTCCTGATGTAAAGTCTGTCGACGGCCCCAATGGCCCCGATGCCGATTTCACCGACTTGCACGCTTGGTGCGAAGTGTATTTACCTGGTGCTGGCTGGGTCGGCCTAGACCCGACCTCTGGGTTATTTGCTGGCGAAGGCCATTTGCCGCTAGCTGCCAGTCCCGAGCCTAGCTCCGCGGCGCCAATTAGCGGGGTGGTTGACGAGGCCGAGTGTGAATTTAGCCACGAAATGACGGTCACTCGCCTCGATGAGCAACCGCGCGTCACTAAGCCGCTCACGGACGCACAGCGCGAAGCCATGATTGCGCTCGGCGAAGACATCGATGCTGATTTAAAAGCCTTAGATGTGCGCCTAACCATGGGTGGCGAACCAACCTTTGTCGCGGCCGATGATCCCGATGGCGCCGAGTGGAATACTGATGCCCTTGGTCCAACCAAACGCAAGCGCGCCACCGACCTTTATAAGCGCTTAGCCGCACATTACGCGACCGGCGGCTTGCAGCATTTTGGTCAAGGCAAATGGTATCCCGGCGAACAACTTCCCCGTTGGTCGCTGAACTGTTTCTGGCGCCGTGATGGCAAGGCGCTCTGGAAAGACCCTACACTATTTGCCAATGAGCAGGCGCCCGGCCAAGCCAATAGCGCTAGCGCGCAGCGCTTCCTGAAAAAGCTTAGCCTTGCTTTACACCTACCTCAGGGCAGCCTATTTCCTGCTTACGAAGATGCGCTTTACTACCTCTGGCGCGAACGACGCCTGCCAAGCAATGTCTCGCCCACCGACCCACGCCTAGAGGATCCACTCGAGCGTGCGCGCATGGCAAAAGTCTTTGCCGATGGCCTTGGTGATGTCGTTGGCTATACCCTACCCCTCGCTCGCAGCCACGATGGCAAGCGCTGGCAAACTGGCCAGTGGTTTTTACGCGACGAAACCTGCTACCTAGTGCCCGGCGACTCCCCGATGGGCTATCGCCTGCCATTAGATTCGCTGCCTTGGGTCAAGGAATCAGACTACCCATATTTACATGCGCAAGATCCACAACAACCTTTTCCAGCGCTATCACTGAAATCAGCCATTATTTCCCAGCAACGTACGCGTGCCGATGAGCTCGCAGCCGCGGCTGAAATGATTGCAGCCAAACCCAAGCTCAACGCCTCCGCTAGCGGCATTGTGCGAACCAGCTTGTGTGCGCAAGCACGCGATGGTCATCTGTATTTATTTCTGCCGCCGCTCACCGAACTACCTGAGTTCATCGAACTGATGGCCGCGATCGAGGCCACCGCCAAATCGCTGAAGCAGCCAATCATTTTGGAAGGTTATGAGCCACCGAAAGACCCACGCCTAGAGCGCTTTTCTGTGACGCCAGACCCCGGAGTGATTGAGGTCAATATTCATCCCGCCAGCAGCTGGAAAGAAGCCGTAGAGCGTACTCAGTTCCTGTATCAGGCCGCGCATGAGTGCCACTTAAGCCCTGAAAAGTTCATGGTAGATGGTCGCCACACTGGCACTGGTGGTGGTAATCACACGGTGCTTGGCGGTGCGACTCCGGCCGACTCACCGTTTTTGCGCCGCCCCGACTTACTGCGCAGCCTGATCAGCTTTTGGCATAACCACCCATCGCTGTCATATTTATTTTCAGGGCTGTTTATTGGCCCAACCTCTCAAGCGCCACGCATCGATGAGGCGCGACAAGACGCACTGTACGAGCTGGAAACGGCGTTTGCTCAATTTCCCGAGGCCGGTGAAAGCTGCCCGCCATGGCAAGTAGACCGCTTACTGCGAAATCTATTGGTTGATGCCACCGGCAATACCCATCGCGCCGAGTTCTGCATCGACAAACTCTATTCGCCCGATAGCAGCACTGGGCGACTCGGCTTACTGGAGCTACGCGGTTTCGATATGCCGCCACATGTGGACATGTCACTAGCTCAACAAGTCTTGCTGCGCGCCATGGTGGCGCACTTCTGGAAAACGCCTTATGCCCCCGATCGTCTCGCGCGCTGGGGAACGACACTGCACGATCGCTTCATGTTGCATCACGAGGTTCAAGAAGACTTTCACGATGTCTTGGGCATTTTAAAAGACGCGGGCTATCCGGTCTCACCTGATTGGTATAGCGCGCAATTTAACTTCCGCTTTCCGCATTACGGCGACTTAGATGTCAAAGGCATGCACATGGAGCTACGCCAAGCGCTAGAGCCTTGGCATGTGCTTGGCGAAGAAGCCGGCGCCGGAGGCACCGTGCGTTATGTCGATTCCTCGCTAGAGCGCATTGAAGTGAAAGTCAGTGGCATGGCACCAGATCGCTATACCGTGACCTGTAATAACGTGGCTTTACCGCTAAGGCAAACCGATGTGTCTGGCGAGTACATTGCCGCCGTGCGCTATCGTGCTTGGCAGCCGAGCAACTGCTTACACCCGACCATTGGTGTGCATGCACCACTAACATTCGACATCGTCGACACCTGGCATAATCGTGCGCTTGGCGGCTGTCAATACCATGTTATGCACCCCGGTGGACGCAACTACGAAGGCGCACCCATTAACGCCTATGAAGCCGAAGGTCGCCGCTTAACACGCTTTATTCGTCATGGTCATAGTGCCGGCAAAGTCAGCATTAAGCCTCTGCCAGCGCGCCTTGAGCATCCGTTCATGGTAGATTTGCGCCACGTTAGGCCGTCCTAACGCTGTACTTCTTCGCTGATAGGCCGCGCCATGACCAGCTTGCTTGACTCTTTGCGCCCGCAACCTGGGCGCTACCATGAGATATTCAGTGCCGATGGACAGTTGCGTTCACACTGGCAGCCTATGGCTGAAGCGCTAGGCAAGCTCAGTCCCGCGCAGATGCAGCAACGCGACGACCTGATCACACGGCGCATCCAAGAGAACGGCGTGACTTATGCGCTGTACGGTGAGAACCAAGATCGCAGCTGGCGCGTCGGCGCAGTACCTAACCTCATACCCCCCGACGAGTGGCAAATCATTGCCGATGGCGTCGCGCAAAGAGCAAGCTTACTCAATGCAGTCGCACAAGATATCTACGGCCCGCAGCACCTGCTAAATGAAGGGCTATTACCACCGGAGTTGATATACGGCCACCCAAACTATTTAGCAGCCTGCGCTGACGTCGCGCCCCCGAAAAATTGCTATATGCATGTTTATGCCGCCGATTTAGCACGCGCTGGTGATGGCCAATGGTGGCTGATGTCTGACCGCACACAAGCGCCTAGTGGCGCAGGCTACGCCCTAGAAAACAGGCAAGTTGTGGCGCGTGCGTTCCCAGAACCATTTCGCGCGCTTGGAGTGCAGTCCTTATCGCCTTTTTTTGACACCCTGCTCGCCACGCTAAAGCAACAAGCACCGTGTAATGACGAAGCACCATTGGTGGTGCTACTAAGCCCTGGGCGCTATAGCGAAACCTATTTCGAGCATGTCTATCTCGCACGCCACATGGGCATCCCGCTAGTCGAAGGTCATGATCTGAGTGTCCGCCAGCCATATGTTTACCTGAAAACACTCACGGGTTTGAAGCGTGTGCATGCCATTTATCGCCGCCTTGATGATAGCTATTGCGACCCATTAGAGCTTCGCAATGAGTCAGCACTCGGTGTTCCTGGCCTGCTTGCAGTCGCGCGGGCAGGTAACGTACTCATTGCCAATGCCTTGGGTAGCGGCGTGCTGGAATCGCAAGGCTTGCTAGGCTTTTTACCTGCCATTAGTGAGCGCTTACTTGGCGAGCCATTAAGCCTGCCATCGGTCGCTACGTGGTGGTGTGGCGAGCCTGCTGTCATGGAGAAAGCACTAGAGCGTATCGATGAGTTGGTGTTCAAACCAGCCTTTAGCTCACAGCGCTTCGACCCCGTATTTGGTAAAGATTTATCAGCGAAAGCCCGTGAGGACTTGCGCGCGCGTATTCGCCAACGCCCCTATGTCTATCTCGCGCAAGAGCGCATGCAGCTCGCTCAAGCACCAATGTGGCATCGCGATAGTCAGCGCTTTCATAATCATGCCTGTGGCATGCGCGTCTACGCTGTGGCAACAGCATCAGGCTATGTTGTCATGCCAGGCGCACTCACTCGAGTCGCAGCAAACTCGCACGACGATGTAGTGTCGCTACAGCGCGGCGGCACTAGCAAAGACACTTGGGTCTGCTTTAGCGCCAAGCCTCGTCAAAGCCTACCGCAAGGCAAACGCATTCGCCTACGCGACCTACGCCGCGTCGATGCTTATCTACCTTCGCGCATTGCCGAAAATCTATTCTGGTTAGGGCGTTATGCAGAGCGTGCCGATCATCATGCGCGACTAATTCGCTCTGCCCTGACACGGCATATGGAAGCTGATCCAAGCCAAGGCTTGGGCATGATACTGGCGCTGCACTATGGCCACACACTAAAGCTTTTTACTGACGAAGATGAGCTGACCACCAAGCTGCTGGGCAGCCTACATAGCGATGGCAGCCATCCCGACTTATTGTCCACCTTGCGCGCATTAGTGCTCGCCAGCAGCCAAGTACATCGCTACCTATCGCAAGAAAACTGGCAGGCCATTGTTGAGCTAGAGGCCGAGGCACGTGAGCTACATCCCGATGTGCTGGACCCGGCCACAGCGCTAGACTTTATCGATCGGCTGATGAAAACCTTATCAGCACTGTCCGGCTTCGCTTTAGATGACATGACGCAGGATGTCAGCTGGCGTTTTCTCATGCTCGGCCGCCGCCTTGAGCGTCTGCAAGGCCAAGCTCAGCTGCTCATGACCGTACTTGAAAACCCCATTAGCGAGGGCAGCGAAAGCCTAGATTGGCTGCTAGAAATGGCCAATAGTCGCATCACCTATCGCTTACGCTATATGACTCAGGCGCAATGGCTGCCGGTGCTCGACTTGCTTCTGGTAGACCCAAGCAACCCTCACGGACTTGGCCATCAAATCAATCATTTACTTGCCATGATGCAGGACATTGGCAGCCGCGACTTAAGTCTAATGCAAAGCGCCTATGATGACCTCGCCAGCCTCGACCTATCCCTCATTGATGGCGAGCTAGGCTTTCCTGAGCGTCTGCAGCGATGCTTAAAGCGTCTTAATCCGTTGATTGCTAATTTGCAGCACGCGGCCCTCAACGTCGGCAATGGTATTTCGCTACAGTTCTTCGCTCATGTCGATGACGATAGCCAGCAAACGAGCTCTTCCTGATGCGTTACCGTATTCGCCACGAAACACACTACGACTACCAACAGCCGGTGCTGCTGTCTCAACAAGTGCTGCATATGTCGCCGCGTGAGCTGCCTTGGCAACGCATTCATGCTGCACGCATCGATATCATGCCAAGCCCAGACTTCAGTCAGCTACGCAGCGATAACTTTGGCAACCCGTGTCAGAGCATTGAGCTCAATCAGCCGCATCAAAATCTCAGCTTAGTCAGTGAGCTCGATATTTCCGTGCTGCCGCGCCCGATGATTGCAACGTCTGTTAGCACGCCCTGGGATGTTGTCGCCACACTCTGCCGCTACCCAGGATCAATCGCATTAAGCTCAGATCAGCGAAGTGCGCTGATTTTTCGTCATGAGTCACCGCTTATCCGTATCAAAAATGAATTTGCCGACTGGGCTGCGCCTTGCATGGTGCCGGGACGACCCATCTTTCATGTCGCACACGCCCTCATGCAGAAAATCTTCACGGAGTTGACCTTCGACCCTGAGGCCACAGACATCGGCACGCCATTGCTCGATGTGCTGCGCCAAAAACGCGGCGTCTGCCAAGATTTTGCTCAACTGATGATTGCCTGCTTACGCGCTTACGGGCTGCCGGCTCGTTATGTTAGCGGCTACTTGCTTACCCAGCCGCCACCTGGTCAGCCTAGGCTCATTGGTGCCGATGCCTCGCATGCGTGGGTGTCGGTCTGGTGCCCAGCACTGGGCTGGATGGATTTCGATCCGACCAATAATCTCAGCCCCGAGCAGCAGCATATTACGCTCGCCTGGGGTCGTGACTTTACCGACATCTCGCCATTGCGCGGGGTGATTCATGGTGGCGGGCCGCACGAACTTGAGGTGCGTGTGACCGTTGCACCCTATGCCGAGAAACTACTGCCTGAGGCTTAACTCTCGTGCTGCACAGATCAACCGAGACCAAGCTCAACGCAGAGTTGGCCAATCGCCTTTACAGCCGCCTGACGCGGGAATGGGTGATCCAAGTTCGGCGTACTCATGCGCATGCCACGCGGGAACGGCGGATACGTAACATCCCAGTGATGCCCATGCAAAGCCGCTAATATCGTTGCCATCGGCAAATTCACACGCGCCTGTGCTTGCGTAACCTGCATGTCGTTATCTGGACAATGCTTGCTCAGCGCCAACCAATCGGCCATTTGAATAGTCGGCACTTCGAGCAGCTTAGTCGCCGCCGTAATATTAAAAATTGGAATATTCAAAGCATCAATCGCCGCGCCTTGCTCAGCCAAGAAGGCCTCGCGATCGGTCGTTGTTAAGCTTTTTACGCCGCCAATAATGTCGTACTCATCGAGTCGACGCAGTCGCCCATCACGCTTGATGCCGGGAGCCAATATTTGCAAAAAGTCATGCAAACGCTGACTAACTTGATTTAGTGGCAAGTCTTTAATGAGCTCGTAAATTTTGTCGGCACTATAGGAGCCGCCATTAGCTCCTGCCCATGTAAATACAGCCTTAATACGCGCATTTAACTCCGGATGCTTGGCTAGCAACGTCAGAATATCTGGCCCACCCTTGCTGTAGCCAAACAGGATGATGTCTTCTTGCATCTGGCCTTCACTGGCTGCCACATCGGGCGTTGGCCAATACCCATAGCCACTTTCAATCGTGCGATATAAATCATCGACATTGGCCTCGCAGGAACGCACTGGATGCGCATCCGCAGAGACAATCTGCCAACCCTGCTCAACTAGCTCAGGGAAGGCATCGCTAAAGCCGTGCACGGGCAACAAGCCATTGATGAAGCCAGGGCAAAACACCAGCGTGGCTTTCAACACCTGCGTTGGTGCCGCCAGCATATCCGGGTCATAGTCACTAGGCTGTGCTTGCAATAAAAAGCGCTCTGCCACGCGCTGCATCGGGCTGCGCTTATCACGCCGCAAACCTAGCGGCGACTTAATGCGCTTTAGCACACGCACATCGGCAGCCGCCGCTTGTACAAATAACTGGCGCCAGCGCATGGCCAACCATGCTTTTACCTGTGGATCAGAAATAACGCGGATATCTGCGGCGAGCGCGCTTGCTAATTGTTTTTGCGCAGCAGCAAATTCGCCCTGCTCAAGAGCGAGATGGAATTGCGTGAGTGACATAGAACTATCCTTGTTTTTATTTTTATTAGGTAGTGACAGATATTATGCCGCAACAGCACGCCCACGATACACATAGGTCATAGGCTTCGGGCCTTTCAGATAGCGTTTTTCCATCTCGACAATACGGAAGCCACCATCGGCAATAATTGTAGGAATATCGCGATCTAAATGGCAGCCGCCAGCCAAGGGCTTCCAAATTGGCTGCAGACGCTGCTGCCAGGCATGTACAGAAGCATCTGGCGATAGGCCATGCTCACAAAACAGCAGCTCGCCGTCAGGCTTGAGCACGCGGCGCACCTCTTGCAATGCCGCTACGGCATCAGGAATCGTACACAGCGTGAAGGTCGTAACGGCGGTGTCGAAGCTATTATCCTCAGCAGCAATCTGCTCTAACTCTAGCGCTACGGTTTCTACCGGAATGTTGATTTCTGCAGCGCGCTGATTGGCCTTTTTGTGCATCTCGGTCGCAGGATCGACACCGATAATCGCACTGACTTTTTGCGCATCATAAAAAGAGAGATTTAGACCGGTACCAATGCCTAGCTCCAGTACACGTCCTTTAGCCATTGGAATGAGCTTGGCACGCTGACCCATCATGGCCGGTAGGCCGCAGGCGCAGTTAATTAGGTGGGGAAGAATATGCTTATCGTAAAAACCCATGACATCTACTCAAGAAAATGACGTCATGGGTTGTAACGCATTCAGCCTTAACGCGCCAGCCACCAGTCGGTGACCGCATCCCAAATGCGCACATCACTGAGCATGGCCATGTGATCAACATAGTCAAATGTTAAGCGCGTGAGATCTGCGCCAACCAAATGCTTTTCAAGCTTTTTATGCTGGCCAAGCGCGCTATACAACGGCACCAAGCCATCCCCTACCCAGCTTTTCGCTGTGTCAGGATTGATGCTACCGGCAATGAACAAATGCGCTATGCCATCGGGCAGTGGTACTAAGTTTTCGCGATGATCGCTAGAGCCCATATCTTGCGTGCGCTCATGCTCCACCTGACTAATAAAACCGTAACGTAGGTCTTTTATGGCCGCGCTACGAATATTGCCAAGACGCATAAATGGCGCGGTATAGGGCGAATGGCCGAGCAAGGTGTTGGCACGATTGCCTGCGCGCTCCATGGGCGCACCCAAGTGCGGCGTGGCTAAATATACGGCTTTGCTGACGCGTTCAGGCCACTGCTGTCCATGCTCTGTGGCATAAGCAAAAGCACTGCGCATCAATAGACCGCCCATGCTATGACCAACTAATACGATTTCACGGGCTGGATAGGCTGTATTTGCCGCGTCTAGCCAATTCGCCAGATCTTCGCCGTTCTGCCAAATCGGGCGACCGCTGTTATAGCGTAAATGCCCAATCTGCCAGCCTTTGCTTTGCATCAGCTCATCAAGGCCTTGCTTCGTTGGCGTCTGCCATTCGCGATCGCTCATGCACAGGCCGTGCAGATAGATCACGACTTTTGCATTGCCATTGCTGTCGGCCAAGTCGCCCCAGGCCATTGCCTCGCCATGGCTATCGCGCAAGCTCATTGGCAACGCTAACGGGCTTTGCCAGCGTGCGAGCTTATCGCCACAAACACCATTTAGCGCACTGATTATTGCCAGTGCGTATGGTGGTTGATGCGTTAAGTCGGCATGTACCGGCAACATGCCAATGCCTCGGGCAATCTGACGAAAGATGCCCGAAACTAGCCGGTATGGAAAAGGTGCAGCAGCACGCGCATTTACCACACCGCCACCAATAGGCATTGGTACACCTTTAATCGTGCCGTGCATTTCGGTCACTAATTCAGTGATTTCTGCTGCCGAATGCATGGCCAAATGCGCCACACCTTTGCCACTCCATAATGCTAAACGCATGACTTAAGCTGCCTGCGCCAAGCTTGGTTTATCATCTGCCGCCAGTATGGTTAGCGCTTTTTTCGGCGAGCTGGGTAAGGCATGACGCAGGATGCGACCAGCCACCGTGCTGAACTGTTTCACCAGCGAAGCGCTGTTATAGTTCTGGCCATAGCGCTTAGCAATCTCGCGCATTTCCACTGACATTTCGGCATAGCGGTGCGCCGGCACTTCTGGGAATAAATGGTGCTCAATCTGATGGCTCAAATTACCGCTCATGATGTGAAAAAGCTTGCCGCCGGTTAGGTTGGCCGAGCCGCGCATTTGACGTAAATACCATTGACCACGCGTTTCATTTTCTAATGTCTCGATAGCAAAGACTTCACTGTCTTCAGTGAAGTGGCCACAGAAAATGATGGTGAAAGTCCAAAGATTACGCATGATATTAGCGACAAAGTTGCCCGCCAACACGGGCAAAAAGAATGGGCCAGCCAGTAAGGGAAAGAATACATAATCTTTTGCTGCTTGCTTAAAGCCTTTACGGAATGTTGGCTTGCCTTGCTTGAACCATTCCTTCCAGGTTTTTTCGCCAGCCAATACTTTTTCAGTCTCTAGCGTTTGCAAGGCCAGCAGATTCTCAAAAAACACCGCTAGCGCAACAGCCATCACTGGATTGGCGAGAAAGCGTGGCTCCCACTTTTGCTCAGGGAAAATACGCAGCACGCCGTAGCCAATATCGTGGTCTTTGCCGAGCACATTGGTGTAGGTGTGATGCATATAGTTGTGGCTATAGCGCCAGTTGTCTGAGGTACACCAAGTGTCCCACTCGAAGGTCTGGCCGCTGAAGCGCGGGTCTTGCATGAAGTCGTACTGACCATGCATGACGTTGTGGCCCAGCTCCATATTATCGAGAATTTTCGACACACCTAGCAGTGCCGCGCCGGCGACAAATGCAGGAGGGAAAATACCGGCCATTAACAAGCCGCGACCAGCGATTTCGGTGTATCTCACGGCCTTTTCGATCTTGCGGATATAGGTCGCATCGCGCTCGCCAACATCGGCTAAATGGCGTTGCTTAATGGCATCGACTTCGGCACCAAAGGCTTCGATTTCTGCAGGGCTCAACTGACGGCTCTTGCTCATGATATTTCTCCTAATGCGAGTGGCATTACAAATCTAAAGTGAGGTCGCCGACAGCGGCACTAACGCAAATGCGCAGGCTGGCAGTGTCATCGACATCTAATTCTTGGGTTAACAAATTACGTGTCACGCCGCCGGACTTGCCGCAGGCGCAGGTGTTGCAGATGCCCATACGGCAGCCGGAATTTGGCTTGATGCCTTGTGCTTCGAGCGCGTCAAGCAGCGGCATGCCTTGTGGCAAATCGACATGCTTATTGGACTTCTTCAAGAACACGCGCACGGTCTCGGTACTGCTCGGCACGAACACGGGAGGCGTGAAGGCCTCGGCATGAAACACTTGCGCTTGATCGGCAACCAAGGCCTGCACAGCGTTCATAAAACCGGTTGGGCCGCAGGCATAGACCGTGCGCTCGTTCATGTCGGCAATATCAACAAACTGCTCGGCGCATGGGCGACCTGTTAAGTCGCCAGCTTGCAGCTCTGTCTCATGCTCATAAATCGGCACGACGCGAAGCTGCGGATATTGCACCGCTAGCGTTTCTAATTCCTCGCGGAAGATGAGATCGGCACGTGTACGCGCCCAAAACATAAACACCACATCGCTGGGCATCTGTTGTTGTGCAAGCTCACGCAGCAGGCTCATCAAAGGTGTAACGCCACTGCCGGCGGCGAGCATGACGATTTTTTCGGGCGCGCCCTGGGCAAACGTCATATCGCCAAATGCTTGGCCAAGCTCAATGCGATCACCGACCTGTACGTGATCAACCAAGAAGCTGCTGACACGGCCATTCGGTACTTTTTTCACTGTAATGGCGAGCAGACCCGTAGCGGCTGGTGCTTCGCTGAAACTATAGCTGCGCGTGTGACGAACACCATCAATCTCTACGCTGAGGTTGACGTGCTGACCGGCCTTAAAGCCAGAGAAATTACGATTAGGTTTAACGACCAAGGTAACGGTGTCGGCGGTTTCCATCCAGCGCGCAACGACGCGGCAGACGGTGCGCTCAACGCGGCTATCAAAGCCTAATTCGGCAGCCCAAAAGTCGATGACAGCAGGGGTCACTACAGACTTAACGACACGACCAACAAATGAGGGTATTACAAATTGCGACGACATTATGCGCCTCCAAGTGAACATCTACACACTCAGAGTACACATGTACTTATTTTAGGTCAACACTTGTACACTCAATTTTTCAAATAAGCATTCACCTTAAGTAAAATCAGGCACTTGCAATGGCCTCAAGGCCTCATGCAGCTGCGGTAAAATAGCATCTGCTTGCTGCCACCCCCATTGAAACGCCTTATCGAACACTGCCTCGGTGGGCAATAAGTTCACGGGTGAAGGCGTTGGCTGAAAGCGCACCAGCCAATCATAGTAGGGCCGCTGAGCGGGTAATTGGGCCTGAATGGCCTGTGTCACAGGGATCAGCCAAGCATGGCCCGCGCTCCATTGCGGATGGAAACAATCCAGCGCTAGGTAGTAGGCATTACGAGTGCCGATACGACCCGACTGCACGCCTTTCCAAGCTGCGCGAGCAGGCACATTGGCCACCGTACCGCCATCCATGAAAGCGCGTAATTTATGCGTCTCTCGTAAGTCGCTGAGAATTTTCAAGCTATGGGCATCTTCTCGCCAAGGTGCATATTGCAAGACCCCGGGAATTGCCGAAGACAAACCAATGGCATCGACAACGCGCATCTCACGCGTGATCTCATCTCGACCTAAGACGATGCCTTTGGCAACGTGTGGACTAAAGTAGCTAAGCAGCTGCAACATTCGCTCTGCCACTACTAAGGGCGCACCCAGCATATGGCTACGGCGCTCAGGAATGGCGGGCAAATCGCGATAGGCCGAGAGCTTTACACCGGCGATCAATGCATCGTAGGGAATAGCCAAGTCTTTGATGCGCAGCGGTGAACCATCCGGATGTCGCAGCATTTGATCCATGCCGCGCAAATGCAGTCGCACTGCGCCAGGCAAACTTAGCGCACCACCAATGGTCGGCCGTGAAAAAATTTGCCGCATGCGCAGGCCCTTGCCCCAAGCCATCAAAGCCTCGATATCAGGCTCAGCATCACGTGCCATCAGGCCGCCAAGCAAAGCACCAATGGACGCACCAACAATGTATGAGGGCAGCAAGCCCTCTGCTTTTAATCGCGCAACCAAGCCGATATAGACAAAGCCAGAGCCACCGCCACCGCCCGGCGCTAATACCAAGACTTTATGGCATAGCTCAGCATCGAGTTCGGCAGCGCTAAAATCATCGGCATGAGTTGCCACGAGTTCGCGCCGCGCTTGCGCGGTGGCAGTGCGCACACTATCTACTTGCTGGCGCACTTGACTAAGGCGCAGCAAAATATTGCGTTGCTCACGCAGCGGAGCATAGAGCGTGTCGAGCAAAAGCTGACGCAAGCTCGACACCGGAGAAGTATTGAGCGTGACCTCTTTGCGTACTTCACGCTGTTCACCGCGAGGGCCAGCAGCACCAGGACTAAACGCGCGCAAGCGTGCCAACACTAAGGCATAGCGCAGAAGCTCGTAATCCGCTTTCGGCAGCACATCGTTGTGCGCAAGGTGGCTACGAATGAGCGAGGCCTCCATTCGCTTAATACGCAGTAAGGCGTCTTCCTCGCTCAGACTCATGGCTTTAGCCTTTTTGTTTCAATAGGTCGCGAATTTCCATCAAGAGCTGTTCTTGTGGCGTTGGCGGAACTGGAGCTACTGCTTTTTCAGGCTCAGGCTCAGGCTTGCGCTTCATCGAATTAATGCCTTTCACAGCCATCATCACCGAGAATGCAACAATGAAAAAATCCAACAATGTTTGCAAAAACTTACCGTAGCTCAGCAGTACCGCGGGCTGATCTCCAACTGCTTCTTTTAGTACTACCGCGAGGTCAACAAAGCTAACTCCGCCAACTAAGACTCCAATTGGTGGCATGACGATATCGCCAACAAACGACGATACGATTTTGCCAAATGCTGCACCGATGATGACACCGACTGCGAGATCAATCACATTGCCTTTAATAGCAAACTGACGGAATTCTTGGATCAGGCTCATGATTGGCCTCCTAGGTTACTTGTTCAGCCGTGTGGCTGGCGCCTATTAAACGGTGCAATGACAAAAGCGTCTAGTCCGAAACAGCATTTTCCGTCGCTCGCAGTCATCTAGTGCACTGCTATACTGCCGCCATTATTGACTCAAACAGGGCCGCGACATGACCACAGAGCAACACATCACCTTTACCGACTGGCTGCATGACTCACGCCGCGGCCATGGCGCCCTACCCGCCAATCTCGTGCAAACTCTGATGGTTACTGCTGAAGCCTGTCGTCGTATTGGTGCCGCTATTGGCCAAGGCGCACTAGCCGGCGTGCTTGGCGCGGCCGGAAGCGAAAATGTGCAAGGTGAAGATCAGAAAAAGCTCGATGTCATTGCCAATGATATTTTGCTTCAACTCCACAGCGACGGCAGTCATTTGGCGGGCATGGCCTCGGAAGAAATGGATGACCCATTCCCTGTGCTAAATCCAGGCAGTAAAGGCGCGTATTTACTCTTATTTGATCCGCTCGATGGCTCGTCAAACATCGACATCAATGCGCCAGTGGGCACAATTTTTTCTGTGCTACCAGCACCAGATGGCTGTGATGCTTGTGATCCTGCAGTGTTTTTACAGCCCGGTAGCGCTCAAGTTGCCGCTGGCTATGCTATTTACGGGCCATCGACGCAGTTTATTCTTACCTTAGGCCACGGCGTGCATGCCTTCACCCTTGATCGCTACAGCGGCGAGCTCATCCTCACTCAAGAAAACTTAACGCTGCCCGCGCAAACGCAGGAGTTCGCCATCAATATGTCGAATCAGCGTTTTTGGCAAGCACCCGTGCAGCGCTATGTGGCTGACTTACTCGCCGGCAAAACTGGCCCACGCGCAAAAGACTTTAATATGCGCTGGGTTGCCGCGATGGTCGCCGATGTCCATCGCCTACTCTGCCGTGGCGGCGTATTTCTCTATCCACTCGACAGCAAAATGGCCAGTAAAGGTGGCAAATTACGCCTGATGTATGAGGCCAACCCCATGGCCTGGCTAGTCGAACAAGCCGGCGGTCAGGCCAGCACAGGCCATCAGCGCATCTTGGATATTCAACCTAGTGGCCTACATCAACGCGTACCAGTCATGCTTGGGGCTAGTGAAGAGATCGCTGAGCTCACTCGCCTGCACAGCGCGTAAAAGCATGCTCCCTATGCCACGCATTCGCCATTTGCAGCGAGCAACCTATGGCAGCTGCTAAGCCGAAGAAGCCAACGCGGCGTAAAGCTAAACCACTGTGGCGGCGCCTGCTTGGGCGCTTAGTACTACTCGCGCTCGCCATGGTATTGGCGTGGCACGCTTGGGTGTATGCGCAAATTTGGTGGTGGGAAACCCATCCTCCGCAATCCACAGCGTTCATGAGCGATCGCCTCAGTGCCATGCAAGAGCAAAATCCAGACGCTACGCTAAAGCATAAATGGGTGCCGTATGAGCGTATCTCAAGCTCATTAAAGCGCGCAGTTATGGTCGCTGAAGATAGTGCCTTCACTCAGCATGAAGGCTTCGACTGGGATGGTATTGAAGCGGCTTGGAAGAAGAACATTAAGAAAGGCCGCATCGTGGCCGGCGGCTCTACTATCTCGCAACAATTGGCGAAAAATCTGTTTTTATCTGGCTCGCGCTCGCCGCTGCGCAAAGGTGAAGAGGCCATCATCACGCTGATGATCGAGCAGCGCTTAGATAAGCGCCGCATCTTCGAGATCTATTTAAATGTGATCGAATGGGGCGATGGTGTGTTTGGTGCCGAAGCCGCCGCACGGCATTATTTCGGCGTTTCCGCGAATAATCTAAGCCCGCAACAAGCGGCGAAACTAGCCGCGATGATCCCCAATCCGCGCTACTACGATAAGCATCGCAGCACGCGCTATTTGAACCGGCGTACTGCGACTATTTCGAAGCGGATGCATCAGGTGCGTCCGCCAAAATAACCAAATGGCGCATCATCGCAACTAAGACAACGTGCAAGTTTTCCGCGATGGTGTCGATGGGCTCTTGAAAGCCATTGATCATCCAGCGCGAAACCACAGTAATCACCGAGCCCAGCATCGCCACCGATAAAATGTCGGGCTGCAAAGGTGCCGGCAAGGCTTTCGCGTCAAGCAGTGGCGCCACCATAAGCTGCATGAGCTGGGCAAAGTCTTCGACGCTTTT
>JBFJJU010000002.1:0-77794 GCA_041612115.1 Perlucidibaca sp. | reverse complement strand
GATTCGCGGTACGTAACTCGGGGTGTCATGCAGTCATTGAAGGCGCTGGCGATCATTGCTGCGAATACATGACTGGTGGTTTGGTTACTATTTTGGGCTCAACAGGCTTGAACTTTGGGGCCGGTATGACTGGCGGCTTCGCCTATGTGCTCGACTTGGAGAATAACTTCTTCGATCGTTGCAATCATGAGTTGATCGAGATTCATCGCATTAGTACCGAACCTATGGGCCCACATCGCCATCACTTGAAGTCGGTATTGCGTGATTACGTAAAAGCGACTGATAGTGAGTGGGGGCGTGTCGTGTTGGAGGAGTTTGATGATTACCATCGCAAATTCTGGCTGGTTAAACCTAAAGCCGCCAACATTAAAGAGCTGCTGAAAAGCACCGTGTCTAATCCGCAGTAAGCCCGAACGGCAATAAGAGGCAAGATCATGGCAGAGCGCCTAAATAACGATTTTCAATTCTTGGATGTGGCGCGCCACGACCCATCCAAGAAAGCTCTTGATGTCCGCCGAGCGGAGTTTATCGAGATTTATCAACCTTTTACCAAGTCTGAGGTGGAAGGTCAGTCGCATCGCTGTTTAAGCTGTGGCAACCCTTATTGCGAATGGAAGTGCCCCGTGCACAACTATATTCCGAACTGGTTGCAGCTGATTTCCGAAGGACGTTTATTTGAGGCGGCAGAGCTTTGCCACCAAACCAATACGCTGCCGGAGGTTTGTGGCCGCGTTTGTCCACAAGATCGTTTATGTGAGGGTGCTTGCACACTTAATGATGGTTTTGGCGCGGTGACTATTGGCAATACTGAAAAATATATTGTTGATACAGCGTTTGCTATGGGCTGGCGCCCAGACATGTCGGGTGTAGTTGCGACAGGTAAAAAAGTAGCAATTATTGGTGCTGGTCCTGCTGGCTTGGGCTGTGCTGATGTATTGACTCGTGCTGGCGTGAAAGCTGTAGTGTTTGATAAGAATCCAGAAATCGGTGGTTTGCTGACCTTTGGCATCCCTGAGTTCAAAATGGAAAAAGCGGTGATGAGCCAGCGTCGCGAAATTTTCAGCGACATGGGCATTGAGTTCCGCCTCAATACCGAGGTTGGCAAAGACATCAGCATTGATGAGCTGCTGGGTGAGTACGATGCCGTCTTCATGGGCATGGGCACATACACCTATATGAAAGGTGGCTTTCCAGGTGAAGAGCTACCTGGTGTTTATGATGCGCTAGATCTGCTTATCGCCACAGTAAATCGCAATCTTGGCTTCGAGAAAGATCCTGCCGATTACATCGATATGGCCGGTAAAAAAGTTGTGGTACTTGGCGGTGGCGATACAGCCATGGATTGCAATCGCACGTCGATTCGCCAGGGTGCGGAGAGCGTGACTTGTGCTTATCGTCGCGATGAAGAAAACATGCCGGGCTCACGCCGCGAAGTGCGTAATGCGCGCGAAGAGGGCGTGCAGTTTATGTTTAATCGTCAGCCAGTGGAAATCGTTGGCGATGGTTATAAAGTCACTGGTGTGAAAGTCGTCGAGACTCAGCTTGGCGAACCTGATGCACGTGGTCGTCGTAGCCCAGAGCCCGTGCCAGGCTCAGAGCAAATTTTACCAGCTGATGCGGTGGTTTTGGCTTTTGGCTTCCGTCCTAGCCCAGCAGATTGGTTTGCTAGTGCCAGCATCGACACTGATAGCTCGGGTCGTGTAAGCGCGCCAGAAGTTGCTACCTATAAGTTCCAAACCAGCAACCCAAAGGTGTTTGCCGGTGGCGATATGGTGCGCGGCTCTGATTTGGTGGTGACAGCGATTTGGGAGGGCCGTCAGGCAGCGGAAGGCATCTTGGACTATCTTGAGATTTAATGCGTCCTGATTAATAAAAAAGGCCAGCGCTGATGCTGGCCATTTTTTATGCTTTGAAATACGGCGTATAGTGCCCTGTGAAAACTATGGATTATTCGCGACAGTCGTTGCCTTGAGTGCGCCAACGTAAAATCACTTTTTGTTTATCGACCTCAAAATAGGTTTGGCAGCGACGAGTTATTGTGTCGCTACCAAAGCCGAAGCCTGTAAAAAAACCACCATTGCTGCTGCCGGTAAAAACACCGGTTTGAATACTGGGTGAGCTGGTATAACTCGACTGTTTATCCCAGGTATAAACCGTATTGCCGTTAGGGGCCTCGAAGCTACCGCTGGGATAGCCCCAGTCATCCATTACTACATTAATAGATTTGCCAACATAAGCGTCGATACGTGCTTCATAGCGCTCGCGGGTGGCGCATGCGCTAAGCAGTGCTATTGAAAGCAATATCAGCAAAAGTCGTGTCATGCCTGAGTACTCCCTCGTTCACTGCTACAATACGCCGACCCTGGTGCTGACAGCAAATGCACCGTAGAACTGATTGGAGGAAAGTGCCGATGTCTGTGTTGCAAAATGATCGCTACTTACGTGCTTTGCTGCGTCAGAGCACCGACCGCACACCGATTTGGATGATGCGCCAAGCCGGGCGTTATTTGCCCGAGTACCGTGCAACTCGGGCGCAGGCCGGCGATTTCATGAAGCTGATGAAAAACCCTGAGCTGGCCTGTGAAGTCACCTTACAGCCTCTGCGCCGCTTTCCTCTGGATGCCGCGATTTTATTTTCAGACATTCTGACTATTCCTGATGCCATGGGTTTGGGGCTGTATTTTGAAACCGGCGAAGGTCCGCGCTTTCAGCGCACAGTACGCACCATGGCCGATGTCGCGGCGCTGCCAATCCCAGATCCTGAGCTAGATACCGGCTATGTGATGGATGCTGTGCGCACGATTCGTCGTGAGCTGAAGGGGCAAGTGCCGCTGATCGGCTTCGCTGGCAGCCCGTGGACATTGGCGACTTATATGATTCAGGGTGGCTCCTCGCGCGATTTCCGCGAATCGAAAACCTTGATGGCGACCAATCCTGAAGTGCTGCATGCGCTGCTCGATAAGCTCGCGCAGTCGGTTACCTTATATTTGAATGCGCAAATTCGCGCGGGTGCACAGGCGATTCAGATTTTTGACTCATGGGGTGGCGCACTTTCACATGGCGCCTATCGTGAGTTTTCATTGCGTTATATGCAGCAAATCGTCGATGGCTTGATTCGTGAAAACGAAGGTCGTCGCGTGCCCATTACATTGTTTACTAAAGGTGGTGGACAGTGGCTGGAGGCAATGGCCGATACAGGGGTGGATGCGCTAGGGCTAGATTGGACCACCGATTTAGGCGAGGCTCGTGCTCGTGTGGGCCATCGTGTTGCGCTGCAAGGCAATATGGATCCTGCCATGCTTTACGCGCCGCTACCGCGCATCGAGCAAGAAGTAGAGCAGCTCTTAGCTAGCTATGCCAATGCTTGGGCGCCTGAGCTTGGTGAAACCGCTGGCAGTGGCCATGTCTTCAACCTGGGTCATGGCATTGAACAGTTTGTTGATCCTGTGCACGCCGGTGCGTTCATTGAGGCCGTGGTGCAGCGCTCGGGGAAATTCCACCAGCCGCGCTAAGCGGCCAGGTGCAGCTAGAGCTTAGTCATTCAAGCTCTAGCTGCATCGCTCTCAACCACGCCAGCTTTGGGTGCGAGGCTCTGGAAATATCATCGTAAAGTCAGTGATTTTTATTGCAGCGATACAGCGGCCTTTCGCTAAGTCGGGAAAATAATCTGAGTTGAATTTCCAGTCGATTACCTTCGCCCATTTGCCATGGCCGGTCGTAGACGGTGTTAGCGTGTACTCAAGACCTTCCCAAACTTGCGCTAATGTGCGAATAGCTTTTGGCACGAGATTAGTCGGAAGAGGCAATTTAGGGCCCATGTTGCTAAGAACTAAATCGGCAATCATGTCGCCATTATCGGCAGTGAGACGCGCTGAGTCGGTGCCGCTATCATTAAAGTTTATCTCAAAGTCGCAGCGATCCTTCGGGATGCCCCAGTTACTCCTTCCGTTAGTCACCGAAGCTTGGCTCGATACATAAATGCGGCTAATGCTGGCACGACGGGCATCGTTAAACTGAAAGCTTCCAGGTATGAATAGCAGCTCTTGGTAAGGGCCGACTGGACTGCTGTCGTAGTTTACGAGCATAGCAAGACTAAGCTTGCTGCGGCGTGAGCTACGTAAAGAACTTGGGGTGAATGTGCAGCTGTCTAAGACATCCTCGGGCATTTTTATCGCGATTAAATAGCCTTGGCCAGTCAGAGTCCAAGGTGCTGGTGCTTGCACATCAGGGAGATCGGTGTTGTCGCAGCAGGGTGTATTTTGTGAGGCTAAAGCTGTCATTTAAGGCGCTCATTAAAATTAATGCGCGCAGCCTGCCAAAGCGTGACCGCCTGGTCAAGCTTTGGGGCACATACTTTGCTTTTTTGTCCTTAAGCCTCGCCGCCAAACTCTTCCCAGCGCGACAGCAGCGCCAATAACTCATCATCAATTAATGGTAAGCGCTGCGCCTTCGCGGTGGCTTTTTCAAGATCACTAACAAAGAGTTGACCATCGGCAAGAGCCGCTTGTAGCTCGGCTTGCTCGGCTTCCAATGCATCAATTTGCCCTGGAATAGCATCGAGCTCACGTTGCTCTTTAAAGCTGAGTTTGCGTTTAGTAGGCTTAACGACGGCGGCAGCCGGCTTTGCTGACGGTACCTCACTTACCGTAGCAATGGGCGCAGGCCGTTGCCGCAACCAATCAGCATAACCACCGACGTATTCATTGATTTGACCATCACCTTCAAACACCCAGGTGCTGGTAACTACGGCGTCCAAAAAGGCACGGTCGTGGCTGATCAGTAGCAAGGTGCCGGGGTAGTCAACCAGCAGTTCTTCGAGCAATTCCAGGGTTTCTACGTCGAGATCATTAGTCGGCTCGTCGAGGATGAGCACGTTGCTGGGCCGCGTAAATAGCTTAGCTAATAGCAAGCGGTTACGCTCACCACCAGACAGCGCTTTTACCGGCGTGCGGGCGCGTTGTGGCGAAAACAGGAAGTCTTGCAAGTAGCCCAAAATGTGTTTGCGCTGACCATTGATCTCGATGTAGTCGGAGCCTTGACCAACGTTATCGACCACGGTGGCTTCAAGATCTAGAGCGCTGCGCAACTGGTCAAAATAGTTCACTGAGAGCTGGGTGCCGTGTGTGACTTTGCCGGCATCGGGTGCTTGATCGCCGAGCAAGAGACGAATCAGCGTGGTTTTACCGACGCCGTTATCGCCTATCAGGCCGATTTTATCGCCGCGCATGACCACGGTAGAGAAGTCTTGGACGAGGTTGAGGCCACCGAGATTTAGCGACAGATTTTCAGCGGTGAGTACGAGCTTGCCTGAACGTTCGGCTTCGGCCATGACCATCCGAGCGTTGCCTTGGCGGCTGCGGCGTTCAGCGCGCTCACGGCGCAATTGCTCGAGCTCGCGCACACGACCTTCGTTACGCGTGCGGCGGGCTTTAATACCTTGGCGAATCCAGACCTCTTCTTGCGCGAGTTTCTTATCAAACACGGCGTTTTGATGGCCTTCTGCGCTGAGCTGTTCGGCTTTGCGAGCTAAGTATTCTTCGTAATTGCCGGGATAGCTGCGGATTTGGCCGCGATCGACTTCAACCAAGCGCGTGGCTAAGTTGCCGAGAAAGCGTCTATCGTGACTGATGAACAGCAGGGTGCCATTCCAGCCTAAAAGAAAGTCCTCGATCCAACTAATCGAACGTACATCAAGATGGTTGGTAGGCTCGTCGAGCAGCAAAATATCAGGCTCGGTGACCAAGGCGCGTGCCAATAACACACGACGTTTACGACCACCAGAGAGTGAGTTGAAGTCGGCGTAGGGGTCGAGATTTAGGCGCGTGGTAATTTTGTTCATGCGGATCTGGATTTCCCAGTCCTCCAACGCCGCATCGCCATCGGGCAAGTCGTCAAAGCCACCATTGACGATGTCCTCTACCGTGCCCACCCAGCCTTGCGGCACTTCTTGGCGCATGGAGGCAATGCGTGAACCTTGCGTGCGCATGATCTCGCCGCTGTCGGCAGTCAATTCTCCGGCAATGATTTTTAGCAGCGTAGATTTGCCCTCACCATTGCGACCAATGACGCAGACGCGCTCACCGCGATCTAAGCTAAAGGAGACTTTCGAGAGCAGCGCGGGGCCGCCAAAAGCAATGGATACATCACGCAGGGAAAGCAAGGCCATGGATCTATTAACAGCTAAAGTTTTAGAGGGCGCATAGTCTAGCAGATGCGCGGCATGAGGGCCTCTGCCATACTGCCGAGCTAACCGTAAAGTGTATGGAGTAATAATGGAATCGCGTCTGACAGACCTGGAAGTAAAGGTGGCTTTTCAGGACGACTTGCTAGAGGCATTAAATCGATTAGTGGCCACTCAGCAA
Source organism: Perlucidibaca sp. (assembly GCA_041612115.1). Classification (GTDB taxonomy): domain Bacteria; phylum Pseudomonadota; class Gammaproteobacteria; order Pseudomonadales; family Moraxellaceae; genus Perlucidibaca. Next base: position 71,432 of record JBFJJU010000002.1, on the reverse strand, counting down.
GATCAGATTGAGCGCTTGCAGGGCGATATGCGCCATTTGTACGAGCAAATGAAAGCAATACAGCCTGATGGTCAAGGCAGCTTAGACAACGAGCCGCCGCCTCATTATTGAGCGCAGAGCGTGTGCTCTGCGCTACGCGTCAGCAGGTGTAGTGCACCGGTTAACTACGTTTTTTACTTGTCCAAGCCCAGAGCATCTCGCAATTCACCGGCTGCTCGCCAGTGGCATCTGTTACCACGACCGGCACTAACACTTCACCTTTGGGCTCATTGCGAATGCGGTTGATATCGGCTTGCGTGAGTGTAGCCACTGCGCGCAAATCGCCAGATGATCGGCGCACGTAATCGACCTTTAGGGTTTTGATGAGCGGCATTTTGTCATCGGGTAAATTCACACCAACGACGAAGCCAGATGCAGTTTCAGCCAGGAGTGCCATCGCGGCTGCGTGCACACTTTTGATGTGATTTTGCACTTTACGGCGGTTCTTGATGCTGACAATGACACGGGTTTCGCTGATTTCTTCGTAGAGCAGTCCGGACGTACCAACAAAGGGCACAACTTTGCCGAAAACGAGCGAAATCGCGCGTTGACGTAGGCCGGTCGGTAGCGCTTGGAATGGCCGCATCGCGCGCGTGACGTTATTAGAGAAGGCCATCGTTGTTAGTCCTTGAAGTTATTGAATTGTAGCGGCAAGCCTAGCTGCTGCTCGCGTAAAAATGCCATCACGGTTTGTAATGTGTCGCGCTTTTTATCACTAACGCGGACTTTATCGCCCTGAATGCTGGCCTGAACTTTATGACCATTTTCCTTTAAAAGCTTCACTACTTTTTTGGCTGTGTCGCTGTCCAAGCCGTCTTTTAACTTGATGATTTGATGAATGAATTTGCCCGATGCTTCCATTTTTTGAGGATCTAGCACCTGCGGGTCAACCTTGCGTTTTATCATCTGGCTTTCAAGCATGGCGAGCACTTGCTCGACCTGAAAGTCTGATTCGGCGCTGAGTTTGATTTCTTTGTTTTTCTCGTTAAAAGTCACATCCACCTGCGAACCACGGAAATCAAAGCGCGTAGCGATTTCTTTGGTGGTGTTTTGTACGGCGTGATTGACCTCATAGACTTCGAGTTCTGAAACGACATCCATCGACGGCATGGTAAAGTGCTCCTTTCGCAATAATCGGCCGAGTGTAGCCGAAAGCGTTAATTTATCCGAGGGTGTTGGCATGAAGGCGAGTCGCCTACGTTGGTTGTTGTGTTTATACCCGCCGTATTTGGGGGCTGGCGTACGGGTAGATCGTATCAGCCCAGATTTCTGTGAAATTGATGTTTCCATGAAGCTCACGCGCTGGAATAGAAACTACGTCGGCACACACTTTGGTGGCAGCCTCTATAGCATGGTCGACCCGTTTTATATGTTCATCTTGATGGAGAATTTGGGCTCGCGCTATATCGTTTGGGATCAAGCCGCGCGCATTGATTTTTTAAAGCCTGGCCGCGGCAAAGTGCATGCGCATTTTCGTCTGCCTGATGGCTTGCTGGAAGATATTAAGAAGCAGGCCGCGGCCGGCGGTGCGGTGCGTCCTGAACTGAGTATTGAGGTGCTTGGCGAGGATGGTGAGATTATTGCGCGCGCCATAAAAACACTGTATGTGCGCCTCAAGCCCGAACATCGCCCACCCGCTGCAGCTGAAATCAGTAGCCCAAAACAGGAGCTTAGCTAATGGCCTTACGCTTTCGCATACATCCCGTGACCCCGTTTGAACAAAACTGCAGCCTGATTTGGTGTGATGCCACCAATGAGGCCGCGCTTATTGATGCCGGTGGTGATGCCGATAAGCTATTAGCTTTGGTTGCATCAGAAGGCGTGACGCTAACCAAGTTGCTGGTCACGCACGCACACATCGATCATGCTGGTGCGGTCGCTGATTTAGCCGAGCAGTTACATCTGCCAATTGAAGGCCCACATACCGGCGATCAGTTCTGGATAGATCGTTTAGATGATCAATCGCGGATGTTTCAGTTTCCGACTGCGCGACCATTTGCACCGACGCGTTGGTTGGAGCAGGGCAATGAGGTAACTGTTGGAGCAGAAACTTTACTGGTGCGCCATTGCCCAGGCCACACACCCGGTCATGTGGTGTTTATCTCGGAGAGTGCTGGCGTGAGTTTTGTCGGTGATGTGCTGTTTGCCGGCTCTATTGGTCGCACCGATTTCCCCATGGGTAATCATCAGGACTTGCTCGATGCCATCAAGCGCGAGCTCTGGCCATTGCCCGATGAGATGCGCTTTGTGCCTGGCCACGGCCCGATGTCAACTATTGGCCATGAGCGCCGAACCAATCCATTTGTGGCTGATCGACGCGGTTAAGCGCTACATTTTACGCTGAGATTAAAGCGCTCGGACCAATGGCGCGACTAGGCATGTGTCAACGGCGTAGCTGACTTAGGCGTATATTGACCAAGCTTAATATGAGGTAATAAAAAATGAAAAAGTTCATTCGAGCCGCAACAGCAAGCGTATTAATCGTGACAACGAGTGCTTGGAGCATGGCCGCTATTGCAGGACCTATTGCCCCAGAAACATATTTGGCGAGCAGTGATAGTGCTGCAATTGAAGGCCAACGCGCGCAAGTGGTGGATTGGCTTCAGCGCGAAGAAGTACGCACGCAAATGACGCGTTTTGGTGTTGATTCAGATCAAGCAGTTGATCGTGTTGCTGCACTATCTGATGAGGAGGTGCAGCGTCTAGCAGAGAAAATTGACTCCACACCAGTTGGTGCTGGAGGTGGCGTAATTGGCGCCGTCGTCTTCGTCTTCTTGGTCTTATTAGTAACCGATATTCTTGGCTTCACCAAAATCTTCCCGTTCACACGCTCCATTCGTTGAGTGAGTCCAGTATGCGTCTAAGCCGACTCTGGCTGACGGCGCTAATGGCGTTACTTTTGAGTGCCTGCATGACACCGCAGGCGCTTGATTTACGCGTGCAGCCGCCGCCATCGATAGAGCTCAGCAGCGTACCTTTCTACGCACAGCGCGAGTATGAGTGCGGCCCTGCGGCATTGGCCATGGTGATGACTTACCTTGGTTCGCCGGTCACGCCCGAAGCGCTGGCGCCATCACTGTATATTCCAGGCCGAGAAGGCACGCTTACCGATGAGCTAGTGGCTCAATCGCGCCAGCGTGGCTTTGTGCCCGAGCGCTTAGCGCCGAGCTTGCGCGCGCTTACGCAGGCAGTGGCCGATGGCAGCCCGGTCGTGGTGTTTCAAAACAATGGCCTATCGTGGTATCCGGTCTGGCATTACGCCGTTGTTATTGGCGTCGATGCTGCACGAGAGGAAATTATTTTACGCTCTGGTGAGCAGCAGCGCTTAGTGCTGAGCTGGTCGGTATTTGATCGTACATGGGCGCGTAGCGGCCGCTGGGCTATGCGTTTGCTGCCGGTGCAGGCTAAATGGCCAGCATCTGTGGATTCGGCAGCTGTGACTAAACAGCTCGTGGTGATGGCTAAAATAGCACCGCCAGAGCTTGCCATGGCCGGTTTGCGCCGTGGACTAAGCTATTGGCCCAAAGAGATTTCTTTGTGGTTGGCACAGGCGCAGCTCGCTGAGCAAGAAGCAGGCTTAGCTAGCGCTGAGAGCGTGTTACGTGAAGGTTTGAAGGTGCTGCCTGAGTCGCCTTGGCTGCTAAATAACTTAGCTGATGTGCTCATTCGCAGTGGCCGACCACGGTCGGCTTTGGCTTTGGCTTTGGCTGAGCGTGCTGTAGAGCAGCTGGATCGAGCCGAGACGCGCGCCACATTGGCGGCGGCAAGGGCGGCGCTAGCTACTGACTGATATAGCGCGTGATGTGTAGCGGCAAGCTTAGAGCGCTATCGCCATCCAAGAGCGCTTCAGGGCAATGGCTTAGCTTGGCTGGCAGTTCGGCAGTTGTCGCCGAGCTGAAGCTGATGCGGACATCATTGCCCGTGAGTGTGCTGTGTAAAGGGCTTTTCAGGCGCCATAGGCCATAGCGAAAAAAGTGCCCAAAAATAGTAGTGCGCTGCATGAGAGTGACGTTAATGCTGCCCTCGTCATTGGCCGTGATGCTGGCGCTGGTGGCTGTTAGGTAGTGATCATCGACTTGAATGAGCACGCGTTGCTGACCGAAAAAGCGCCAGGCTGTTAGCCAAAACTGTAGGTTTTCAGCGTAGAAGCGTAGACGGCCTGCGTGCATTTTAGGTGCGCGAGATGCCCATGCGCGCCAGCCAATATCGACGCGCTCACCAGGAATTTCGCCACTGGTGTGGTTTATCTGCAAACGATGAAACAAGTCAGTCATGCGTTAAAAACCATTCAGTCGTAATGGCCATCAATTGGCTTGGGCCGCAACAGTCATTGTATTCACATCGACACCGGCAAACTGCAGATCGGCGTGATAGCTCGAGCGCACCATGGGGCCGCTAGCGATGTTTCGGAAGCCAATTTTGCGACCGTAAGCAGCGTAGCGCGCGAACTCATCGGGATGAACAAAACGATCGACCGGCGCATGCGTTTTCGATGGTTGCAAATACTGGCCGATAGTGACTAAGTCGACATCGTGAGCTCTTAGATCATCGAGTAGGGCGAGTACCTCTTCTTCAGTCTCGCCAATGCCGACCATGAGGCCGCATTTGGTGGCGATGTCTGGGCGCTCTTGCTTGAAACGCTGCAGCAGCGTTAACGAGTGCTGATAGTCCGAGCCCGGCCGAATAGCTTTATATAAGCGCTGCACGGTTTCGATATTGTGGTTGAACACGTCTGGTGGGCATTCGCTGATTAAGCGTAAAGCGATATCCATGCGGCCACGGAAGTCTGGTACTAAAATTTCCATTTTGATGTGAGGGTTGCGTGCGCGCACAGCGACGATGCAGTCGACAAAATGTTGTGCGCCGCCATCCTTCAAATCGTCTCGATCGACTGAGGTCACCACCACGTATTTCAGGCCAAGGTTGGCAACTGTTTCTGCTAAGTTATGAGGCTCCTCAGCATCGAGCATATTGGGGCGGCCGTGGGCGACATCGCAAAATGGGCATCGGCGCGTACAAATATCACCCATAATCATGAAGGTCGCGGTGCCGCCACCAAAGCATTCGGCAAGGTTAGGGCAGGCGGCTTCTTCGCACACGGTGTGCAGTTTTTGCTCGCGCAGCAGGCCTTTGATGCGAGTGACTTCTGCTGGGTTTTTAATGCGTACTCGAATCCAGTCAGGCTTGCGTGGCATTTCTACTGTAGGGATGATTTTCACCGGAATACGCGCCATTTTTTCCGCACCACGCAGCTTCACGCCGGTCTCAATGCGCACAGGGTTGGGGCTGCTAAGCGTTGGCTCGCTGGAGTTGCTCATGATGGGTCATCAGGACACTAAAGATGTGTCTGAGTGTAGCGTAAAACTGGTGCTGGTGTGTCGGCATGTATTACGCATGAGGGCCATTCTTTGGTTGAATAAGCCAGACAAACGCTTGTAAAAACACTACCCTAATAGTCAATCTAAGGCATAGCAAATAGGGCGGATCAGCATGTTAGCGCGTTACGATGTGGTAGTGATTGGGGCCGGACCTGCGGGTGAAGGCGCGGCCATGAAGTTGGTTAAGGAAGGCCGGCGCGTTGCGGTGATCGATCAGCTTGGCGAGGTTGGCGGTAACTGTGCGCATGTGGGCACTATCCCATCGAAGGCGCTGCGTCAGACGGTCTATAATCTGATGCGTTTTCGCCGCGACCCGTTACTTTCGCGCATGGCTGAGATTCGCAGCTTGCCGCTGTCGCAAGTGTTGGCGCGTGCGCATAAAGTCATTGATATTCAAGTGACTACCCATCATCGCTTTTTCGAGCGCAACGACGTTGATCTGTATTACGGCGAAGCGCGCTTCGAGGACGATCACACCATGAGCGTGCTCACGTCCGAAGGCGTTAGTGAGCGCATTGGCTTTGAGTCTGCGGTGATTGCCACGGGCAGTCGTCCATACCAGCCTGCCGATATCGACTTTGATCATCCTCGCGTGTTTGATAGCGACAAGATTTTGAAGCTAGATTATCCAGTGCAAAAGCTGATTATTTATGGCGCTGGCGTGATTGGCTGCGAGTACGCATCGATTTTTGTTGGGCTCGGCTATAAGGTTGACTTGGTCAATACGCAGCCGCAGCTACTGTCATTTTTAGACAATGAAATTGCCGATGCGCTGTCGCATTATCTTCGCGACTTAGGCGTGCTGATTCGAAACCAAGAAGAATATAGCGAGCTCGAAACGCAGGATGATTGCGTTGTTTTGCATTTGAAGTCGGGAAAGAAAATTAAGGCTGACGCTATTCTCTGGTGTAATGGCCGCGCCGGTAATACTGAAACGCTCAATCTTGAATCGGTGGGTTTAAGTGCCAATAGCCGTGGCCAAATTGCAGTTAACGAACGCTATTGCACTGAGGCAGCCAATATCTACGCCGCAGGCGATGTCATCGGCCCACCTGCGCTCGCGTCCGCTGCCTATGACCAAGGTCGTTGTGCTGCCGCACACATTACGGGCAGTCAAGATGTGCCGCATGTTGGTGAGGTGCCTACGGGTATCTACACCATCCCTGAAATCTCCTGCATTGGGCGCACTGAACGCCAACTCACCGAAGATAAAGTGCCATATGAAGTTGGCCAGTCATTCTTTCGACATCTTGCGCGCGCGCAGATTTCGGGCGATGTAGTCGGCATGTTGAAAATCTTATTTCATCGCGATACGCGTGAGATTTTGGGCATTCATTGCTTCGGTAATAACGCAGCCGAGATTGTCCACATTGGTCAGGCGGTGATGAATTTGCCAAATAACTCGATCGAGTATTTTGCCAATACCACGTTTAACTATCCGACCATGGCTGAGGCCTATCGAGTGGCGGCATTGAACGGCATGAATCGCCTGTTTTAACGAGCACAAAGTGCCGCTCAACGCATAAAAAAGCCCCGCCACAAGCATTGTGTGGCGGGGCTTTTGCTAGCTATTGCGGCTATGCATCCATTTAGCAAATGCACCGGCAGTGAAGAACATAAACAGGCTATATACCGCGGCAGGGATGATCATCGACGCCGATACCATCGCGCCCACAGCCATTGCTAGCGTGGTGTTATGTACGCCGAGTTCAATGCTAATGGCCGTTGATTGCGGGCCATCTAAACCGGCTAGTTTTGAACTGCCATAGCTAATGCCCATGGCCAGTACGTTAAGGCAAAGCACGGCTAGGCCGACGCTGGCGATATTGCTAAAGATATGTTCTTGCTCAGACCAAAGCACGACGAATACCACCAAGATGAAGAATATGGTGGCGACTTTCTTCACTAGCGGCTCAAAGCGTATCGACCACTGAGTGGCACGACTGCGAACAAGCATGCCGATGCCCAATGGTAGTAAGGTGATGAGCAGAATTTTCATCACGATGGGTGTCATGACGATCTCGTAGTGCGCTTCGCCATTCATAAACCACTGTGTCGATAGATCGAGCAAGATTGGCACGGTAAACACGGCTGCGACACTGCTGATGGCGGTCATGGTCAGCGAGAGTGCGGTATCGCCTTTTGCGAGATGGGTGAGCATATTGGCGGTGGTGCCACCGGGTGATGCGCCAAGCAATACCATGCCGACCGCAAGTTCGGGCGGTAGCTTAAACGCTATTGCTAGGCCAACTGCGAGCAGCGGCGAGATGAACAATAGGTTGGCCATGCCGATGGCAACACCGCGTGGGTAGACCGCAACACGGCGAAAGTCAGCGACTGTGAGCGCAAGCCCAAGGCTGAATAGAATTATAAAAAGCGAGATGGGCAGGAGCACCAAAATAAAAACGCTATCACTCATAGCAATGACCTAGGTTGTTTTAGTTGTGCCTAGATCATGCGTGAGACTAGTGTCTTGCTCAAGCCCTAAATTTCAAACCTGTAACAGATGGCTTAATGATTTGTTGTTCGCCGACTGACTGCAACTGCGATAGCGCGCTTTGCGCGAGTTGGATGAGCAATAACAGGTCCCCAAACTACCTCACCATTGATGAGCTGCATGCCAACACGGCCAATATTAAGGGTACGACCGATTGCACCTTGTTGCACCCAAATTGAGCCAATTTGATGTAGCTCTATGTTGCGCTCAGCTCGCCCTGCCAAGCCTTCGCGCATTAGTACACGATGTTGGTTGATGCGCATGACGTTACTGGTTTGACGAAGTACGCCAAACAGGCCGGCTGCTAGCCAGAGTAACCAGCCACCACCGCCACCAGACAAAACACCGGCCATTGCTAGAAATGCGTGGGCACTCCAAAACGCGGCAATCGGCCAAGCGCCGGTAGCGACACAGAAGTCGACATGGCTATCTTTGTCGGAAGCGGGAAGGGTGATGCTGCGAAGACGCTCGGTTGGACCTCGGGTATCGAACTCGGGGGACTTGCCTGCGGGAAGGCCATCGGTGATGGCCTCTAAGGCGCGTAAGCTGCGACCTGCAATTTGCCAGCGACTCATGAGCGTGTACTCAAATGGGCTAAGACAACTTAAGTGTAGGTTAGCTTAAGGTGGTTTATCTGCAAGGCTTTAGTGACAGATATGTATGGCCTTTGTGTATCGCCTAGTGCAAAAAAAGGCCTCGAGCAGGCTCGAGGCTAATCCAGGCTCAGCGCGGTAGCTGGCGTTGCAGTCAATCGAGTGTTTAGAAGCTGTACTTGGCCATAAATTGCAGACGATCCAAGTTGCCATCGCGGCCATCTTCAACCTCGCGGTTGGAGTGTAGATACTCAGCACCGATATCCAGCTTCGGTGTCACGCTATAAATAATGTTGGTCAAGCCAGAATAGATGGTTTTGTTGGCATCGCTAGCGGCAGCAGTTGGTGCCAAAATATCTGGGTTATCTATCGATAAAACAGATGCTTGAATGCTGCTGCGCAGTTTGTCGGACCATAAGTGGCGATAGGTCAAATAGCCCGCGACTAGGTCAATTGCCTCAAGATTACCACTGGCATCGACGACGGCATCAGCGCTGGTGCCGAGCGCGACATAGCGACCAATGCCGCTGCCGTAGGTGGCCATATAGCGAATATCATCGCCGCCGCTGAGATTATATTTACCAGATAGGGAGATGCCGTAGCCTTCGGTAGTTTCATCTTGGCCGGCGGCGTTTTGGCTGGTTTTTAGCTGGCGTGCCAGAGCGGCAACACTGATATGGCCAAAATCTGCTTTGTGTGTGTAGCGAGCGACTAAGTCGGGCATGGCGTTAGAGCCTTGATCGCTAATTGATACAGCACCAACTGGCACGCTGCGGCTAGCAAGCGCAGTCTCTGCATTCTCTACGGAGAGCTGCCAATTACCTGTGCTATAGCGCACCTGAGGTTGACGTCCGAATACAGTGCCATCGGAAGCACCAACAAAGTCCACAGTTTCGGGCAAAGCGCCGAGGTCTTGGAACGTCGTCCAAGTCTGGCCAATTAACCATTTGTCATAGGTCAAAAATGCATGACGTAGGCCGGGGTCGTAGTTGTTGGTGACACGCTCAGAACCACGTGCTGGGCTCTGAAAATCCATCTCGATATAGGCTTTGACCGACTTGCCATCGCCAGCAGGCGTTTCAGTCTTGAAGAAGAAACGTGTTTGCTGCGCGTGCATATCAAATACTGAGCTGGTGTTGCCATTACCAGCAGAGATGGGTGTGGCGCTTGGCACGTAAAAGTCGCGGCCACTAGAGTTACCGGCAACTGAGCCATCGGAGAGACGTGAATACAGCGCATCAACTTTCACATAACCACCGAAGCTAAATTTGGTATCCCCAAAGGAGACACTGTTGTTTGAGATGGTCGGTGCTGGTGCGGCTTTTTGCTGCGCCACCTGAGCTTCGAGCTGCTCTAGGCGTTCGCGTAAAGCGGCAATCTCACTGCTAGTGTCTGCCTGCGCAAAGCCAGGAAGCATGGCAGCAGCTAGGGGGGTCAGCAGGGCGAGTTTGATTAGGCGCTTCATTTTATTCTTCTCCAACGCAAAGTAGGTCTTGCTTGTATAGCGCAGCGCTGGTTTGAGCTGTATTAGGCCTTGGTATCTAACACTTAGGTCGTAATGTTCGGTGTTGGTCGAGTTTTTGTGCCTGTGATACGAAAGGCTAATGCAGATAATGCCTTGCGCGAGGCATACTCGGGGGAGGTGCTAAGGCATATAAGACAGACAACTGAGGAGCCAACGCCATGAGCGACGCCACCGTAATTCCTGTACCAGCCCATTATTTAGCCGCGGGCACACGCAATACTGCCGATGAGTACGCCACGCGTTATGCCGAGTCGATCGCTAATCCCGACGCGTTTTGGGCGAAAGAGGCGCAGGTTGTGGATTGGATGAAGCCATTCACTCAGGTCAAAGATGTCTCATTTAAGCCTGAAGACCTGCACATCAAATGGTTTGCCGATGGCGAGCTCAACGTCGCCGCCAACTGCTTAGATCGTCAGCTGGCCAAGCGTGGCGATAAAACCGCCATCATTTGGGAGGGCGATGACCCGCGTGAGTCGCGCCACATCACGTATCGCGAGCTGCATGACGAAGTCTGTAAGTTTGCTAATGTACTCACTTCGAAAGGTGTGAAAAAGGGCGACCGCGTCACCATTTATATGCCAATGATTCCGGAGGCGGCTGTGGCTATGCTCGCATGTACGCGTATTGGCGCGGCGCATTCGGTAGTGTTTGGCGGCTTTTCGCCCGACTCGCTAGCTGGGCGTATCGAAGACTGCGGTTCAACCGTGGTGATTACCGCCGACGAAGGTTTGCGAGGCAGCAAGGCTGTGCCACTGAAAGCCAACGTCGATAACGCGATTCGCACGCCAGCAGGCTCTGGTGTGACCACGGTTATTGTGGTTCGCCGCACTGGCGGCTCGGTAAATTGGGATAATAAGCGTGACTTTTGGTACCACGACCTAATGACTGGTGCCTCAACTGATCACGCGCCTGTCGCAATGAATGCCGAAGACCCACTGTTTATTCTCTACACCTCGGGCTCGACCGGTAAGCCCAAAGGCGTGCTGCACACCACTGGCGGCTACTTGGTTTATGTCACCAGCACCTTCGCCAATATGTTCGACTTACGCGAAGATGATGTCTTTTGGTGCACCGCCGACGTGGGCTGGGTCACCGGTCACAGCTATTTGCTCTACGGCCCATTAGCCAATGGCGCGACTACCGTGATGTTTGAGGGTGTGCCGCAATATCCCGACTGGAGCCGCATTGGTAAAGTCGTCGACAAACATCACGTCAGCATTCTCTACACGGCGCCTACAGCCATTCGCGCGCTGATGCGTGAGGGTGATGGCCCAACGCTAGAAAGCAGCCGAAAGTCGCTGCGCCTGCTGGGCTCGGTCGGTGAACCAATCAATCCTGAAGCATGGAATTGGTATCACCGAGTTGTCGGCGACTCGCGCTGCCCAATCATCGATACTTGGTGGCAAACCGAAACGGGTGGTGTCTTGATTACGCCACTGCCCGGCGCTGTTGAGATGAAGCCTGGCTCCGCGAGCCGCCCATATTTCGGCATTAAGCCTGCTATTTTGGATAATGATGGTGCGGTAATGGATGGTGTTTGTGAGGGTAACTTGGTCATCACTGATTCATGGCCAGGCCAAATGCGCTCGATCTATGGCGATCACAAACGCTTTGCCGAAGCCTATTTCAATATTTTCCCGGGTGTCTACACCACGGGCGATGGCGCGCGCCGCGATGCCGATGATTATTACTGGATCACTGGCCGCGTTGATGATGTGCTCAATGTTTCTGGACATCGCATGGGCACGGCCGAAGTCGAAAGCGCATTGGTATCGCATGTTGCTGTGGCTGAGGCAGCGGTGGTTGGCTTCCCTCACGATATTAAAGGTCAGGGCATTTTTGCCTATGTCACGCTACAAGAGGGCCATGAGCCTAGCGAAGCGTTACGCAAAGCCTTGGTGGTTCATGTGCGTGCTGAAATTGGCCCTATAGCTGCGCCCGATCAGATTCAATGGGCACCTGGTTTGCCAAAAACACGCTCTGGGAAAATTATGCGTCGCATCTTGCGCAAAATAGCCGCCAACGAGTTTGAAGGCCTTGGTGACACATCAACCCTAGCCGATCCTAGCGTGGTTGATAGTCTGGTGCAGGGCCGGCGATCCTTAGGCTAAGCTTCCGCAGAACGATTAGAGAGGTGTGCCATGTATTTTGTGATTGCCGATGATCATCCGCTGTTTCGAGATGCGCTCAAAGGCGCCGTGGCGCGCCTTTATCCTAATGCGACGATTGCCGAGGCCGACACCACCGCATCTTTGCAAGCGCTCTTAGAGCGAGGTGAGGAGCCTGATCTTTTGCTCTTGGATTTGCACATGCCCGGTGCATCAGGTTTCTCAGGCCTGATTCATGTGCGTGCTCGTTTTCCATCGTTACCGGTGATTGTGGTCTCCGGTAATGAAGAGCCTGGCGTGATTCGACGGGCCGTAGCGCACGGTGCCAGTGGCTATATTCCGAAGTCGACAGGCCTAGATGAAATGGCGCAAGCCATTGCGCAAGTGCTCGATGGCGATGTCTGGTTACCAGCTAGCGCTGCAAGCTCACAGCCTACGCACTTGGCACCAGATGAAGCCGACATTGCCAAGCGTTTGCGTGATCTCACGCCGCAGCAATTTCGCGTGCTGATGATGCTCGCTGATGGCCTGTTGAATAAGCAAATCGCCTATGAACTGAACGTATCGGAAGCGACTATCAAGGCGCATATGACGGCTATTTTGAAGAAGCTAGGGGCGTCAAACCGTACGCAGGCGGTGGTGGCTGCATCGAAGTTGCAACTTGATCCAAGCATGCGCTTAGCGCAGGTGATTGAAGAGGATTAAGCGCTGACTGCTATGTGGCTTTTTCGCCAGAAATAAGCACATAACGCAACTTGCCGCTCGCGACTAATGAGCGGCAAAGTCGCGCCGTCAAGCTTAGCTTCCACCACGCGGGATGCAGTTTATCGCTAAGAGATAAGTGCTTTTTTCGATGCTTAATGGCCAGAGCAAAGCCTGCAAAGACTGATTCCGTTAAGTCATCAATGCGTTGCACTGCTAAGCCGGCATTTGCAAAAATGCTCGGTAGCTCAGTAGTCAGTGAATCAATGCTCGCAAATGACTGATGCCAAACTCCCGACCAAGCAATGCCGCAGGCTAGTAACTGAGCTTTTAACTGCGTCTTTTGCGAGCGACTGAGTTCGGCATCAATCTGTAGCGTGGATAATGCCCAGCGCCCCTGTGGCGCGAGCTGCGCGGCAATATTGCTTAAGCTTGAGTCGAGCGATCGAGCATGATAAAGCGCATCAACGGCGATAACTGCACCCACTAAAGGCAGTGCAGGCCACGGCGCATCGAAATTTGCCTGCATGCCATGATGATTAACGCCAAGCTTTTCAAGTTCGGCAGGCAGCTCTGTTACGGCCTGATCAATGGTGATGATATTGCGCACACCATAGTTCGCCCACAAGCGAAGACTGGCTCCAGTGCCAGCACCTAGCTCAAGCAGGCTGTCGCGCTCGTTTAAACCCACTGCAGCAGCATGTAGTTGAGCCAATCGGTTCGCTGCATCGTTGTACGGCTGGCTTGGCTGGAGTAGTCCATCTGCACTAATCCAAGCGCCGAGATTAGCCCAATGTGGGGCAGGGCCAGTGGCGCCCAGTAAGCGGCTTTGCATATCCATCGCTTAGGCTGGTGTGGCAGGAATAAGTGCTGCCACTGCCTGTGCTGAGCGCACCGCAGATTCTAATAACGGCACGCCGGCATGAGCCCATGAGCCACAGAAAAATACACGGCGGCCAGCCTCTGCGTGCAGCACGCGCAGTTGCTCATGAACGCTGTGCGTGCCGTTATGCACGACGGCGCGCGCCAAAGACACGCGAGTGATGACATGCTCATCGGCTGGTGCAAATAAAGGATTCCAGGTTTGCAAAATAGGCGCTGCATTTTGCAAGCTAGGCTCCACGGCATTGACCAAAACACTAAACATAGCCTGAGATAAATCGCGCGATATGCTGTAGTTCAGTGCCGACCAGTCGCTACGCTTGGCAGGCAAAAAGCGTGTGTCGGTATGCACCCAAAGTTCGCCATGATCGAAACGAATGCCTTGCATTAGGGCCTGCTCGCGCTGCCATGGCGTATCGAGGAAGCCGAGCTGATTTGCCTGAGTTGCCACCACCACGCGATCAAACACGCCGCCTTCAGCACGAGCGTTGAGCACTTCAATGCCCTCGGCCAATTCGCGCACCGATTGCACTGGGCTGCCGCTAATGCGCAACAGATCTTTACCCAACGCGGCCACTAACGCAGGTGTGCCACCTTGTAAGCGCACCAAAGTATCGCCATGCACGATGGTGTTGAGCAGGGATAGCAGCTGATACGCGGGCCAAGCTAAAAGATGCTGCTCATCGCAGGTGCAGATAGTGGTTAGCAAGGGCAGTACAAGCCCGCGCCAAAACAATGGGTCGAGAGGGTTGTCGTCGAGTAGCTCCGCTAAGGTGCGCGGATCATCGGCACTGAGCTCAGCAAGGCAGCCGCGTAGTTGCCAAAAACCGCGCGCAAGTCGAGCGCTATTCAGCCCGATATGGCGCCATGAGCCTACGCTAGGCAGGCCAAATAGGCGGCTGCTGCGAAACCATGTGGATTGATCATCGAGCCAGCTACAGGCGGCAAAAGTATCGACGGGGAAGGTGGAGACACCAACGGAGGCAGCAAGGTCTATCACGCTACCCCAAACTTGTGGGCTCATCACGCGTAGGGGCACATCAACTAGGCCACCTTGCCAACGTAGGCTATGCGCATCCATGCCATGGCCATTTTGCGCCTCAAAAATCGTGATGCGATGACCGGCACGCGAGAGAAAATGTGCTGCGGCTAAGCCGGCCATCCCGCTGCCAATAATGGCGATGTTTTGCTGCATAAACTAAGGCCTAGGGCGTACCCTGCTAATTAAATGACTTAAAGTGTCTGTGCGCTGGCGGCTAAAAAGGCGCGCAATGCCGCAGGTTTAACGGGTTTGCGCAATAAGCCAAGGCCAGCGGCGCGTACTGCTTGCGCAGTTTCATCGCTATGGTCAGCAGTTACTAAGGCGCCAACTCGACCAGTCACTAAGGTGAGTAGCAAGTCTAAACCATCTTCGCCATCGGCCAGATGGTAGTCTGCCAAAATCACCTCAGGCTGATGTGCCTCCAGCTGCGCATGTGCTTCCGCGCCATTACTAGCAACGACGACGGTGCAGCCCCAACGGCCAAGCAAAGCTCGCATGCCTGCTAAAATTTCGGGCTCGTTATCGATACAAAGCACTGTTAAGCGACTTAAGTCGCCAGCACTTGTCGCCGCTAAGTCGCTGTTATTTGCAGCGCGAATAGCGGGTGAGCAGGCGCTCATACGAACACTAAAACAGGCTCCATGGCCATTTTTGGAGCGTAGGTTAATGCGATGCCCAAGCAGCCGCACCATGCGCTCGACAATGGCAAGGCCAAGGCCAAGGCCTTTTTCACCCCAAGGAGAGGCTTCACCGCCGCGCTGGAACTCTTCAAAAATACTGGCTTGCCGACCCAAAGGAACCCCGGGTCCTGTATCACGAACATCGAGACGCCAGCCTTGGCCATCGTCGCAGCGACGCAAGCCAACGAGCACGCCGCCTTTGCGGGTGTAGCGCAAGGCATTGCTTAATAGGTTTTGAATAATGCGGCGTATCCATTGCCTATCGCTACGCACCCAGATTGCGCTCTTGGGCATCCATAGTCTTAGGCTAAGGCCGCGCTGAGCAGCTAAAGGTCGGACTTGCTCAACCAATTCGATTAGCAGCGCATCTAGCGCTATAGCTTCGGGATGCGGCAGCAGCGCACCCGCATCTAGGCGTGAAATATCTAGCAGGGCTGAGAGCAACTCCTCTGCGCCGCGCAGCGAGCTGTCGAGTTGTTGCGCCAATACGCCTACCTCACCTGATAACTCAGGGTGCTGGCTTAGCGCTGATGAGAACAATCGTGCGGCGTTCATTGGCTGCAAAATGTCATGGCTGGCTGCGGCCAAGAAGCGTGTTTTCGATTGGTTTGCCTCAACAGCTTGGCTTTTCGCTTGCTCTTGCGCCGCTAGCGCCGATTGTAGCTCGGCTGTGCGTAATGCAACGCGCTCCTCTAGTTCAGTTTTGGCCTCAGCTAATGTGCGCTCAGTGCGTTTGAAGTGAGTGATATCGGCAAAGGTGGTGACAAAGCCACCACCGGGCACTGGCCGTCCGCGTAACTCTAGTACCTGGCCATCAGGTCGCGTGCGCTCAAAAATATGCGAGTTGCCTTCGCGCATATGACGGATGCGTTTTTCGACATGAGCATCGACCAGGCCAGGGCCGCATTCGCCTTGTTCAGCGTTATAACGAATCAAGTCAGCTACTGGGCAGCCGGCATAAACCATGCCATCGGGGTAATCAAACAGCTCAAGATAGCGGCGATTCCATGCCACCAAGCGCATTTCAGCATCGACCACACTAATACCCTGCTCGATGTGCTCCATCATGGTGTTGAGCACGCCGCGATTAAAGCGCTGCAGTTGAGAGCTCTGATCAAGCAAGGCCACCACTTGGCCTATTTCTAAACCACTGCCGCGCAGCACAGTGGTTAAAATGGCTCGCGATGATGCTGCACCCATGGCGCCGGCCAACAGGCGCTCGGTAAATTGCACCCAAGCTCGGCTGGCCGAGCGCCGTAAGTCGAGCTGTTGCCCACGCCCGCGAGCAAACTGATCAAAAGCTTGGTTAGTTGCTTCCTCGCCAAGAATTCGAGAGACCAAGGCATGCAGCTCACTGACCGGTAGGCGCTGCCATTCTTCTGTGTGTAGCGTTTGGTTTTGCGTGCTAAATGGGTCGAGAAAGTGACTGCTTTCAAGCTGTTCACTGATACCAGGGCGAAAGCGTAGAGACACCAGCACGAAGCAACTGATATTGACTAATAAACTCCAAAAGACGCCGTGTGTGAGCGGATCCCATCCCTCTAGATAAAACAGCGCCTGAGGGCGTAACCAGCTGAGACCAAATGGCCCTTGGCTGAGCCATTCGGCACTCAGGCCAAGAGCGGGCAGCATGGCTGGGATCATTAATGTGTAGGCCCAAACGCTGATGCCGGCAATGAGCCCGATCATGACACCTTGGCGACTACCGCCGCGCCAAAATACGCCGGCGAGTAGGGCGGGAGCGAAATGCGCAACGGCTGAAAATGCCAGCAGGCCGACAGCATTAAGCTGAGAAAACTCTTCGATGACCCGGTAGTAGCCATAGCCTAGCAGCGTTAACGCAATAATCGATAAGCGGCGTATGAGTAGCAGGCGAAGCGCAAGGCGCTGACCAAAGCGCTTCGAGCGCAGCAGCAAAGGCACAATCAAATCATTGGTGATCATGATCGATAATGCCACGCTGGAGACGATGACCATGCCAGCGGCAGCGGAAAATCCACCGATAAAGGCGAACACCGCGAGTGCTTCGTTATTGGCTGCTAATGGCAAGGCGAGCACGGCAATATCAGGATGCATGCGCGCTAAGTTGGGGTCGAGTAAGGCCATTGCTGCGATGGGTAAAACCGCCAGAGAAATCAGCATTAAGTAGCCGCCAAACCAACTGTGCGACTGTCGAACATGGCTGGCATCGTTGCACTCGACTACACCAACATGGAACTGGCGCGGTAGGCAAACCATCGCTAAAAATGCCAGCAGAACTTGCGCTAGAAAGCCTTGAGGCAGATCACTAGGCCTAGCTAGCTTGTCGAGTGCTGGCGAGTTGAGCCAGCCGCTAGGCAAGGCATCGAGGTGCAATAGGGCGAAAATACCGACAGCGATTAATGCCGCAAGTTTGACCACCGACTCAAGTGCGACAGCGAGCATCAGGCCCTGATGATGCTCAGTGGCATCGATGTGCCGCGTGCCGAATAGGATGGCGAGTGCGGCCAACACTAAGCTGATCCATAGCGCGGTATCGCTAGTAGGGAAGGGGTTGTTGAGGCCGGCTGCGCTGAGCACATTAACGCTCATGGCCACTGCTTTGAGCTGCAGCGCGATATACGGTAGTGCACCAATAATGGCGATGACCGCAACGGTACCTGCGAGATGCTGGGCTTTGCCATAGCGCGCGGCAATAAAGTCGGCAATGCTGGTAATCGATTGGGCTTTGCTGATGAGCACTAAGCGTTCCATCAGGCCGCGAGCAAACAGAATAAACAGCAGCGGGCCGAGATAGATGGGCAAGTAGCTCCAACCATTGGTTACGGCTGAGCCAACGGCACCATAAAACGTCCACGAAGTGCAGTACACCGCTAGCGTTAGGCTATAAATAATGCCTTGCTGACGATGGCTTAAGCGTGGGCTGTGATGGTCGCCCCAATACGCCACGGCAAATAGCAGGGAGACATAGAGGACTGAGACTAGGGGCAGAAGCCATTGTGGCATAGCGCCATTCCATCAATGATAAGAACGACTTGCGACTATGGTATATGTACGTTTGGCTGTCTAGCGTTGCCCATCTAGACCAAGGTCTAGTTCAGGAAAGTGCTGGCTCAGGGCTAAGCAGCAGGCTTTATCGACAGCGCTGAGTAATTCGCTGTCGCTGAGTGCACGAGCTGGATGCTCCGGCGCTAGCTCATCACGCAGTTGGCACATGACTAGGCCGGCATAGCCACAGGGATTGATGCCGAGAAAAGGTTGCATATCCATGGCGACATTGAGTGAGAAGCCGTGATAGCTGCGGCCGCGACGAATGCGCAGACCTAGTGAGGCGATTTTGCGACCTTGCACATACACGCCGTGTGCGTCGCGATTGGCTTCGGCGGCGATGCCAAAGGAGCAAATGGCATCGGTGAGTGCATCCTCCACACGCTCAACAAATTGGCGCGTATTCACGCCAATTCGGCCGATGTCGACTAGTAAATAGCCGACCAGTTGGCCAGGACCATGATAGGTAACCTGGCCGCCGCGATCACTTTGCACAATGGGAATATTGTTGCTGAGCAAAACATGTTCGGGCTTGCCTGCCTGGCCTTGGGTGTATACCGGCGAATGCTCGAGCAGCCAGAGCTGATCAATGCTATCGGCATCGCGTGCTTCGGTAAAAGCCTTCATGGCATCATAGCAGTCTGAATATTCAAGCTCTGCTAGGCGGCTAATCTTCCACTGCTGCGCCATGAGTTAGAGTGCTAAACGAATGGCCGGCTCAGCGGCAAGTGAGGCATAGATATCGTTGATTTGCTCTTTGCACTCGGCGCGAAAGACTACGCGTATCGACACGTACTTTCCTTTCGACGATGTCTGCATCTCGACAGTTGCTGGGTCAAAGCTGGGTATATGTTTACAAATGAGGTCGGCGACAATCTGTGCCATCGGCTGGCTCGCCTCACCCATGACTTTTAAGGGGTAGTCCATGGGAAAGTCCCATAGTTCCTCGTTCTTAATGTCGGTAGGGCGTTCAGTCATGGCCGGCCTCGTCTGTAAAAGTGGCTTAAAATAAGTTGGTCAAAAAGCGCTTTAGGTAGTGCCATAGACGCACCACAAAATTAGCTTCCTCAACGGCCTCCATGGCAACAACTGGCTGAGTGGCAAGCACTTTACCATCGATACTCACCACGACTTCGCCAACCACTTGGCCTTTGGCGATTGGCGCGCTGAGCTCGGGCTGCAAGCGTGTTTTAGCTTCCACTGAGTCTTTCTTGCCGCGTGGCAGGGTCAGCGATAAATCATCCGCTAAACCAACTTTCACGGTGTCTTCGGTGCCGAACCAGACAGGTGCGTCGGAAAGTACGGTTCCTGCTTTCATCGGTGTCACGCTTTCGTAGCTGCTAAAACCCCAGTTCAATAATGCGCGCACTTGGTCAGCACGAGCTTGCATGCTGGTGGTGCCCATCACGGCGGCAATCAAACGCATGCTGCTACGTTGGCTAGATGCCACTAGGCAATAGCCGGCGGCATTGGTGTGGCCTGTTTTCAAGCCATCGACGGTTGGGTCGGTATAGAGCAACGCATTACGGTTGCCTTGCTTGATATTGTTGTAAGTAAAGGACTTTTCTGAATAGATCGGGTAGTACTTATTGCTATCTTTGATGATGGCGCGCGCCAATATAGCCATATCACGAGCGGTGGTGATATGGGCTGGGTCGGGCAAGCCAGTGGCATTCATAAAGTGCGTGTTTTTCATACCTAAGCGCTTAGCTTCGCCATTCATGATGTCGGCAAATGCTGGCTCGGAGCCGGCGATGTGCTCGGCTAAGGCTTTCGAAGCATCGTTGCCAGACTGGATGATGACGCCACGGAGCATGTCGATGACAGTAGCTTGGCCATTGAGCGGCAAGTACATGCAGGATTCATTGCTAGAGCCGCGGCACCAAGCGTGCTCACTAACACCTACCATATCGGTCTCTTTTAGACGACCTGAGTCTAATGCACGTTCGACGATGTAGCTGGTCATCATTTTGGTCAGTGATGCTGGCTCAACCGGCATGTCGGCGTTGTTATCTGTGAGCACTTGGCCGGAGGCAAAATCGATCAAGATCGAAGATTTATTGTCGAGCGTGGGTGGGCTTGGAATAACAAAGGCCAGCGCGGGGGCGGAGACTAAGCTCAACACCAAGGGCAGGGCTAAACGAAGATTCATAACAGATCCTAAATCGGTGTGTGGCGGGCACAGTTCGGGCAAAAGCTGGGACTATGCGAGAGCGCGCCTAGTTTACTGCATGATGCCCTTGTGATGGCAGTCATCTGCTAATCTTGCGCGTAAGATTAGTTAGAACTGAGGTAACCATGGCGGCAATTCGGATTGAGCGACACGGCAACATCGCTGAAGTAATTTTGGCGCGTGCGGAGAAGCATAACGCGGTCAGCGTCGATACGCTTACCGAGCTAATTGCTGCAGGTCGCGAGTTAGCGCGCGATAAAAGCCTGCGCGCGGTGATTATTCATGGAGAAGGCCCGAGCTTTTGCAGCGGCTTAAACATTCCAAGCTTTATGGCAAAGCCACAAAATATGGCGCGTCATTTTTTGCGTCCACTCTGGCGAAATACTAATAACTTTCAGGAAGTGGCTTGGGTTTGGCGCCGTTTAGCCGTGCCTGTGATCGCGGTATTGCACGGCCGCTGCTATGGCGCTGGTATGCAAATTGCCTTGGCCGCAGACTTTCGCCTTGCCACGCCAGATTGTGAGCTCTCAGTTATGGAAGCGAAGTGGGGTTTGGTGCCTGATATGTCGGGCACTGTGAGCTTGCGCGAGTTAGTACCGATGGACATTGCCAAGCGTTTATCGATGACGGCTGAATGCTTTAGTGCCGAGCAGGGCAAAGCTTGGGGTTTAGTGACAGAGACGCATGAGCAGCCATTAGTCGCTGCGCGCGAATTGGCTGCAAGTATTGCGACGCGCTCGCCAGACTCGGTGGCGTCGACTAAATTTCTATTCCAGCGTGCATGGCCGGCATCGGAAAGTCATGCATTTTGGCTGGAGCGTTGGTATCAACTGCGCTTACTGTTTGGTAAAAACCAACGCGTAGCGGTGAAAGCTGTGCAGACTGGAAAGGCGCAGACGTACTTGCCTCGCCGCGTAAAAAGCTGAAGTTTAGTCTTCGGGGCTTGGGCGAATGCTGATGTTAAGCATCAGGCCAACTCGCTGTGCGCGCAAACCTCGAATGACTAGTTCAGCTTCCTCACGAGTTAGCAGTGGGCCAACAGCAACGCGATATGCTTGCTCGGGCTCACGCTCTTTGATGACATCGATGCCGACACCTTTGGGGATGATTGTTAGTAGTCGGCTTTCTAAGTCATGGGCAAGATTAGCATTGCGAAAGTTACCTAAACGTACGCGATAGACCACCGATGAGCTGAGCTCCTGGCCTTTGCGCAAATGGCCCGTTCGTCCTTGGTTGACAGGCTCAATACTGACTTTAGCTACACCTTTAAAGCCTAAGGCTTGCGCTGCTGCGTAGGACAAGTCGAGCATACGATTGCCGTGATAGGGGCCACGGTCATTGACCTTAACGATGACCGCGCGCTTATTATTTAGGTTGGTAACGCGAATATAGCTTGGTAGAGGCAGTGTTCGATGCGCAGCAGTGAGCTGATGCATATCAAAGACTTCGCCGCTGGCAGTTAGGCGACCATTAAAACCTGGGCCATACCATGATGATATACCGACTTGGCGTGGGCCAAGATCGATCGTATCGATGAAGTAGGGTTCGCCGCGAAGTAGCCAAGAAGCAGTAGTGCCGTAGTTGGCTAGATTTTCATCGTCAAGTTTGGGGCCAGCGTCTGGGTCATCGGCAATAGCATCAATTAATAAGCCGTTATCGTTGATTTCGTTGTCGACGATAGCTTCTGCCGATTGGCTTGCGATCTGCCATTGCTGCCAGTTTGGCGTGCTAAGGTTAGCGACAGGTACTACTTGAGATGCTTCTTGCGGCGCGGACTCTGTCTCTTCCGCGTAGCTGCTTGGCGGGAGTGTTGTGCCGAGCAGCAGACAGAGAAATAGAGAACAACTTCGGCCAGCAAATCCGTGCTGGCCGAAGCGCGTTGCCTTAGGGCAGGAGACTGATGGCACGCGTGCGTGCGCTTGCATCTGCGGTTTTCTTATCATGGGCCGCTTGTATCTCTTCGGCCAATTGGTGTGTGGCCATTGCATAAAGGATACTTCGGTTATAGCGCGTTATGACAAAAAAGTTGTTAAAACCTATCCAAAACTCGCCGCCATTGTCGCCTTGTAGGCGCAAGCCAGATACAGGTGTATTTGCCGGGAAGAGCTGTTTTTGGCGCGGTGTGATGCCTGCTTTAGCTAAAGCTGCGATGGTCGATGTGGTTTTCAGCTCGGTACTAGTCGCATCATCATAGCTGTCACCATGGATGGCGGCGCGCACTGTCACTGGCTCGCCAGCTTTCCAGCCATTCGCCTTGAAGTAGTTGGCTATGGAGCCGATGGCATCGACAGGGTTGTTGATCAAGTCGATGCGGCCATCACCATCGAAGTCGATAGCGAGGCGGCGCCAGCTCGACGGCATGAACTGTGGGAAGCCCATCGCGCCGGCATAGGAGCCTTTGGCTTCAAGCGGGTTGATGCCATTTTGCTTAGATAGAATGAGAAATTCGCGCAATTCATTACGGAAAAACTTGGCGCGAGGTGGGTAGTCGAAGCCAAGAGTGGCTAGGGCTTCGATGACTTTGTAGCCACCTTTATTGCCGCCAAACTTAGTTTCTACACCCAAGATCGCTAAAATCATGCTGGCGGGCACGCCAAACTGAGCCTCGGCACGTGCGAGTGGCTCTTGGTATTGCTCCCAGAAGTCTACGCCGGCGTCGACACGCGAGCTTTGCATGAAGATTGGGCGGTAGTCTTTCCATTCACGGCTTTTTTCTGCCGGGCGAGCAATCAGCTCTAAAATTTTATCTTGGCGCGATACATCTTCAAAGATTTTCGCCAGTTCGCCGGGCGCATAGATTTGTTGTGCCTCGAGCGTCTCAATCATGTCATTGAGTTCATCGTATTTGGAAAAGTCGCCTGCAATGGCGTGGCCACCGGCGCTTAGTGCAATGGCGGTAATCGCCGCTCGCAAAGGAAATCGTAGCGTCATGCTGAGTGCTCCATAAAAGGTTTAGCCCATCAACTTACGATGCGCTTGTATCGACATCAGCACACCAAAGCCTGACATCAAGGTAATAATGGCTGTGCCGCCGTAACTGATGAACGGTAGCGGCACGCCCACCACAGGTAGAATGCCGCTGACCATGCCTGCGTTGACAAAGACGTAGACAAAAAATGACATCGTGATGGCGCCAGCCAATAGCCGACCATACGAAGTTTGTGCGTTGGTAGCAATTTGTATGGCACGAATAAGAATGGCCAGGTACAAAGTAAGTAGAACAATCACACCAATAAACCCAAACTCTTCCGAGAAGGCGGCGATAATGAAGTCGGTATGGCCTTCAGGTAGAAAGTGCAGATGAGACTGAGTGCCATCAAGCCAGCCTTTTCCAGAAAGGCCTCCTGAACCAATAGCGGTTTTTGACTGAATAATATTCCAACCATTGCCGAGTGGGTCTGACTCTGGATCAAATAGCGTGATGACGCGACGGCGTTGATAATCGTGAAGAAATGTCCAAGCAACAGGAGCTGCTGCGGCAGCTAGGGCGGCCATGCCACCGATTAAGCGCCAAGATAGGCCAGCGAAAAATAGCACAAAAAAGCCACTCATAAACACTAAGATAGAGGTGCCAAGATCGGGCTGTTCGGCAATTAGACCAACGGGCACCAAGATCATCACGATACAAACTAGCAGATCGCGAAAGCGAATGGGAATTGGGCGAGTGGAGAGATACCAGGCGATCATCATGGGCATGGCGAGCTTGAGAAATTCAGATGGCTGCACACTGGTAACACCTGGGATATCGATCCAGCGCTGCGCACCCATGCGCACCTCGCCGATAAACACGACGGCAACCAATAAAATGCTGCTAAAGCCATAAAGCCACGGTGAAATATAGGCATAACTGCTAGGCGTAATGCGCGCAAAAACCAGCATGACGCCGAAGCCGAGGGCAAAGCTACTGCCTTGCTTCATTGTCATGGAGATATCAGCGCCACTAGCGCTATAGAGTGCGATGAGACCTAGCAAAGAGGCGGCAATGAGTAAGGATGTGAGGGCAGGATCTAGACGGAGTAGGCCCCAAATATCGACACGCCGCTGAAAGTCAGCGCCAGTATTACTGGTGGTGCGAGCATAGCGGTGCTGTGGTGTATTCATTCGCCAGCCTCCTCTGTATCGACCTTTGGCGGAGGCGGTAGCGTGCGGTTGATCTCGTAATCAAATAGTACTCGGGCTATAGGCGCAGCCGTTGAGCTGCCGTGTTTACCATTTTCTACTAAGACGGCAACGGCAATGACGGGGTCTTTCACTGGCGCAAAGCCCATAAACCAGGCGTGATCGTAGTGGCGCTCATCAAGCTTAGACTCGTCATAACGCTCGCCCTGCTTAATACCTTTGACCTGTGCGGTGCCTGTTTTGCCTGCGATGTCATAGCCTTCGAGACCAATGCGCAAGCGACCTGCGGTGCCGTGCGCGCCATGGACAACCTCACGCATGGCAAAGTGCATTTTGTCCCAGTCTTCGGGCTGGCCGTTGTATGGAATAAGGTCTGGCTTGGGTAGGTCAGGTTGGAATGTGGGGTCGCTGCTGCTACGCAAAACATGTGGCCGTATGCGATGGCCGCCATTGGCGACGATAGCTGTGGCGAGGGCAATCTGTAGCGGTGTAGCGGTGAAATAGCCTTGGCCAATGCCCACCGACATCATTTCGCCACGATACCATGGTGCGTTTAGACGCTTACGCTTCCATGCCACGGAAGGTAAGGTGCCGGTGCGTTCGTTGACCAGATCGATGCCAGTTTCTTTGCCAAAACCGAATTCGGCCATCCAGTCGTGAAAGCGGTCTACGCCCATACGATCAGATAGTTGGTAGTAATATGTATCGCAAGACTGAGCTATGGACGTGACCATATTGACCATGCCGTGACCTTGCTTTTTCCAGTCGCGAAAGCGGTGATTAACACCTGGTAGCATGAAGTACCCGGGGTCACTGATCGTGTAGTCCCAGTCGACTAGGCCGTAATGCAGACCGCCCAATGCCTCGAATGGTTTGATGGTCGAGCCAGGGGGGTAGACGCCCTGTAGGGCCCGGTTATAGAGCGGGCGATCGATGTGGTCGCGTAGGCCGTTATAAAGCGACGATGGGATGCCACCGACAAATAGATTGGGGTCAAAGCCTGGGTTGCTAACGAAAGCGAGCACCGAGCCATCTCGCGGGTCTAAGGCAACGATAGCGCCGCGACGACCGGCGAGTTGCTCATGAGCGAGCTGCTGAAGTTGAATATCTAGGCTGAGTTTTAAATCGGTGCCGCGTTGTGGTGGTGTGCGCTTTAAAACACGAATTTGGCGGCCAAAAGCGTTGGTTTCGACATGCTGGTAGCCTACTTTTCCGTGCAGAACAGACTCGTAGTATTTTTCAATGCCGAGCTTGCCAATGAGGTTGGTGCCGGCATAAGTGGTGGCATCTAAGTTTTTTTGTTCCTGCTCAGAGATACGCGAGACATAACCCAAGACATGAGCAAATAGCTCACCTTGTGGGTAGTAACGTGATATATCGTTTTCTGCGCTAACGCCTGGAAATAAATAGCGCTTCTCGGTGAAGCTAGCTAAGTCTTCTTCGCTTAAGCGTGAGCGAATTGGCACTAGATCATAGCGGCGAGATACGCGCAGGCGCTTTTTAAAACGCTCAATTTCTTCCGGCATGAGGTTGATGACTGGCGTTAGCTTCTTGATCGTCTCATCTAAGTCGCTGACTTGCTGGCGGTTAATAACTAGGGCGAAAATAGGCCGGTTATCGGCAAGCAGCACGCCATTTCGGTCATAAATAAAGCCGCGTGGTGGGGCTATCGCTTCGAGATGGATGCGGTTGTTTTCAGATTGCGTGACATAGGTTTCGTGCTGCATGAGTTGCAGCCAACCGTAACGCAAAACCAGTAGCGTGAAGGCGAAAACAATAAAACCACCAGCAACAGCAGCACGTCCTTTAAATAAGCCAACTTCAGCAAGTTGGTTTTTCATGGTCATCCGATCTTGCGGCGTATTGTGGTCTGGCTTCATGGGCACAACATAATCAATTGGGCGACGGTTTTAGGGCAGCGTTTGCGCACAGCTTAGCGGTGGTAGGGGTGCCCTTTTAGTAGTGTCCATGCACGATAAATTTGTTCGGCAAGGAGCACGCGTACTAGCGGGTGTGGCAGCGTTAGCGGCGACAATGACCATTGTTCATCAGCGCGCGCCGAGGCATCAGCCGATAATCCTTCTGGGCCACCCACGAGTAGGCTGATATTACGACCTTCAGCCAACCATTGTCGGAGTTTTTGCGATAAATCCTCGGTGCTCCATGGCTTGCCGTGGACTTCGAGGGCGATGACTCGATCATTGCTCGCGACTGCAGCTAGTTGCGCCTCACCTTCTTTCTCGGTAAGTCGTGCGATATCAACCGACTTTCCACGTTTGCCCGCTGCGATTTCGACGAGCTCAAGGCGCACATCATCGTTTAGGCGTTTGGAAAATTCGTGATAGCCCGTGCTAACCCAGTCGGGCATGCGCGTGCCCACCGCGATGAGTCTAATTTTCATCGCGATGGCCTAGTGTTAAGCGCTAGGTGTGCTGGCGCCTTGAGCTGTCCAGAGGCGCTCAAGGTCGTAAAACACGCGAGTGGCAGGCAGCATGACGTGAACAATCACGCCGGCGAGGTCGATGAGGACCCATTCGCCTTCACGATCGCCTTCAACGCCGATGGGTGGAAATCCTGCAGCTTTGGCTTTGACCTGAACTTCATCGGCAATGGCGCGGACATGGCGTGTGGAAGTGCCACTGGCGATGATCATGGTGTCGGTCATGCTGGTCAGTGGGCGCACGTCGAGCGTGGTGATCTGCTGTGCCTTCATATCGGCCAAGGCATTGAGCGCGGTGTCTTGTAATCGTTGTGTATCGTCGTCAAGAGCTTTCATGAGCTTGCTGGTGTCTCCGTAGCACGGTAAAGCCCGTGGTTAGCAATGTAGTCGCGGACTGGTGTGGCAAGCCAGTCATCAGTCGGTAAATCGTTACCGATGCGTTGGCGTAGTTCCGTGCTTGAGATATCCCTTTCAGGGGTATCAAGTCTTAGCACAGCGCCAAAGGGGCGCGATTGTAACAGCTTGGCATCACTCTGATGGTGACTTTTTAGCCATATTTTCACTGCATCTGGCCAGTCGAGTGTAATGCCGGGTCGTGTCGCGATAACGATATGGGCAATCTCGGTGAGATTTTGCCAGTCGCGCCAGCGCGGCAGGCTATGCAAGCTGTCGGCGCCAATGAGAAAAGCCAATGGCGCTGCTGAGCCAATGCGCTGGCGCCAGCGTCTTAGGGTGTCAATAGTATAGACCGGCGGCGTTTGGCTTAGCTCATCATCGCTAAAGCGCCAGCTTGGCTCGGCACTTGCGGTTAACTGCAGGTGTAACATGTCTGCGCGCTGTGATGCCGTGGCGCCAGCACCTGACTTTAGTGGCGAGCCTGGTGTTGGTAACCAGTGCACGGTTGCCGCGCCGAGCAGCGTTTGGGCTGCTCGTGCTGTATCAACGTGGCCGCGATGCACTGGGTCAAAAGAGCCGCCAAAGAGTAGCTGCATGGAGTGCTTAACGAGCTTATTGGCGTATTTGGCCGTCGCCAAACACGATCCATTTTTGCGACGTTAAGCCTTCCAAACCAACGGGACCACGAGCGTGAATTTTATCGGTAGAAATACCGATTTCAGCGCCCAAACCGTACTCAAAGCCATCGGCAAAGCGGGTCGAGGCATTGATCATTACCGAGCTAGAGTCGACTTCGGCCAAGAAGCGGCGGCCTCGGCCATAATGCTCGGTCACAATGACGTCGGTGTGGTGTGAACCGTAATGGTTAATGTGCTCAATGGCTTCATCAAGTCCGCTAACCACTTTAATGGCTAATACAGGCGCCAAGTACTCAGTGAACCAATCGGCTTCGGTGGCCTCAGAAATAGTGGGCAAAATAGCGCAAGTTTGCTCGCAGCCGCGTAACTCAACGCCTTTGCTATTGAAGGCATCAGCCAGTGCGGGCAGCAGTTTGGCAGCAATGGGTGCGTCGATGAGCAGTGTTTCCATGGCATTGCAGACGCCATAGCGATGCGTTTTCGCGTTTAGCGCGATGCGGCCGGCTTTCGCTTGATCTGCGTCGCGATCAATAAAGACATGGCAGTTGCCATCGAGGTGTTTGATTACCGGCACACGAGCTTCCCGTGTGATGCGCTCAATTAAGCCTTTGCCACCGCGTGGCACGATGACATCGACATGCTCGCTATCGGTGATTAAAGCGCCAACGGCAGCGCGATCGGTGGTTTCAACAACTTGCACCACGCTTGCGGGCAGGCCGGCATTAACGAGGCCGGCACTAATGGCCATGGCAATGGCTTGGTTGCTGTGCAGGGCTTCGCTGCCACCACGTAAAATCGCGGCATTGCCCGATTTTAGGCAGAGAGATGCCGCCTCTAGCGTGACGTTTGGGCGTGACTCATAAATGATGCCGATAACGCCGAGAGGCACGCGCATTTTACCTAGCTGAATGCCTGATGGCCGATAAGTGAAATCGGTCATCTCGCCAATGGGGTCGGGCAGCGCGATGACTTGGCGCAGGCCTTCGAGCATGCCGTCGAAGCGCTCATCATTGAGCTGTAGGCGATCGAGCAGCGCGGGGTCGAGATCATTGGCGCGGCCAGCATCGACATCGCAGGTGTTGGCGGCAATAATTTTATTGCGATGCGCGACCATAGCGTCATGAATAGCCTGCAGCGCGGCATTTTTAGTGTGTGTATTGGCGCGAGCAATAACTCGCGATGCACTGCGAGCTTGTGCACCAAGTTGCGACATATAGGCGGAAATATCCATTGAGCTTTATTCTCCTCAGTTGCCCCGAGTATAGCGAAGTTCATTAGATGCTGGCATTCGGGCTTTACAATAGCGCACGCGCATGGGACTTTCACAACCATGATGCGCATTTCAATCACTACTCATTGGCTGCGTCTAAGTTGGCTTTGTGCTTTGCCGTTATGGTTAGGTGCCTGCAGCTTATGGCCGTATCACAGCGCGCCAACGCCCATTCCTAATTTACCGGCCACCTGGTCTGGGGATGTCACTTGCCCAGGCTGTGTACCGCATCAGCAAACACTAACCTTATTTGCTGACGGCAGTTTTCATTTACGCGATGAATATCCAGCCAATCAGCGTCGTCGTGGTAAAGAGACTTTTTATGATATCGGTCGATGGTCACGCTTAAGTGGCGATGAGTCGCGGCTCATTCTTCGTGGCGGCAGCGAGGCCTTGCGCCAATTCCGCCTGCAACGCGGTGGAGAGTTGCGCCAGCTAGATGCCTCAGGCGCCGATATTCGCTCCATCCGTGACTATGTGCTGACCAGAGAAAAGGGCTTGGATCCAATCGCTGGGCCAATGCGCTTGCTAGGTAAGCTTAGCGTGGATGATAAGCAGATGCGCTTTAGTGAATGTCTAACTGGTCGTGAAATGACGGTGATTGATGGCCTGCCGGCTAGCGTCATTAAGCAGTATAGAGTGGCGCAAAAGTTGGTCAACGAGGCCGGTAGTGCCCCCGTGCTTGCCAGTGTAATGGGCAGTTTTAGTGCGCGTTTGGCAACTGCCGAAGAGAACTCAGAGAGTGCAGCTGTATGGCAAGTAACGGTTCCGCGGGTGCTACGCTTTTGGCCAGGTGAAGACTGTGGCATAGGTGCTGCGGCACCAAGCTTGCCATTGCGCGATACGCCTTGGCGAGTGCTCGCGATTGCGAATGAGCCCATAAAAGCTGATCCAATGGCGGCAACTTTGGCACTACGCCTTCACGATGATGGCAATGTCTCAGGGCATACCGGCTGCAATGCCTTACGCAGCCAGTATCATAGCGACGACAGCGCACTTAGCTTAGATGCCGTGATGATTACACGCCGTGCTTGCATGAACCCAACGGCACAGGCGCTAGAAGCTGCGTGGATTGAGGTTTTGCGCCGCACCACAGCTTATCGCGTGGTCGGCAGCTATTTAGAGTTGCTAGCTGGTGATCGTGTGCTGGCGCGTTTAATTGCCAATGAAATGCATTGATTAGCCACGCGCCTTGTTAGTTTAAAGAAATCCCGCCACATGTTGCTGCGAACTTGCCACTAGCTGCCCCGATGCCGACCACAGCTGTGAGCGCGCAACCGTATAGCCATCGCCACAACTTAGCGTTTGCGCTTCGTACTGCCACCAACCATCTGCCGAAATAGCCTCTGCCAAGACTTCGCAATCTAGTGTCCACGTCATGGTGCTGATGGGCGCGGGGCGAGTGAACATTTGCAGCGTTGTTGGTGGCCACGCATCGACATAGGCCATGATGATTGCTGGGGTGAGCAATGTGCCTTCAGGCAGGCTTTCTTTTAGGCGCACCCAGCCGCTGACATTGGCGGTTTTGCTACTAGTAAAGGGTAGGCCTCCGCTGACCCAGCGAAAATCAAAGCGCCGCGTAAAATCGGGCACTAGACCCGGCAGATCAGGCATTGCTTGGCCAGTCGCTGGCGCAGAAATGCTTGGTGCGACACTTCGAGGAACAAAGATCTCTGAGGCGCGAGCCTCGCCACAGGTTGCCGTTAGCATGGCCACAGTTTTGCCGTTTTGTAGCATGCGGCATTGCGCCTGTAGTGATGACTTTCCGCTGCGAATAAGTTCGCTAGTGAGTTGAGCTTCGCCAGGCGCAGCAGGGCCAATAAAATGGATACTGGCACTGCGCAGTGGCCGGCCTTCTAGGGTGGTTTTTTCTAAGTGAGTTTGCATGAGCGCGGCCACTAAGCCGCCATAAGTGGCGCGGCCCTGACCCCAGCCATCGGGAATGGTCACAGCGGTGTCGGTCACGCTAGCCAAAATATTGAGTAAATTCATTGTGGTTTCCATCGGCTTTAGCCAGTAAAAAGTGGTCGACCGGCCATGGCCATGGCGAGGCGTAGCAAGCCATCCCAAGCGTGATCAGGCGATTGGCCTTTAATCGCACGATCTATATCTATGATGCCGCTGCTCATGCGTTGTAAGCGAGGCAGGCTTAAGCGGCGAAGTGCGTTCTGTGCTGGGCCTTGGCGGCGCGACCAAAAGCCTTGTTGGGTGAGTTGCTGCGCTGAGGCTTGGCGTTGGCCGCTGCTGTGCATTTGCTCGGCTATTAAGGTGAGTGCGCGCAGGTCTTTCTGTAAGGCCCAGAGCACGATGGACTCTGCCACGCCCTCGGCTTGCAGGCCCAGCACTAAGCGTGCAGTACGTGCGGCGTCGCCATTGAGAACGGCATCGGCTAAGTCAAACACCGAATAGCGCGTGCTGTCGCTGACCACAGCAGCAACATCCTCGACGCTGGGCGCTGAATCTGGATGCAGAAGCTTCAGCTTTTCCAGTGTTTGCGCGGCAGCAAGTAAGTTGCCTTCGGTACGATCGACAATAAGCTGCAAGGCATCGGCGGCTAAGCTGAGGCCTAAGCCTTTGGCGCGCGCCGTCAGCCATTTCGGCAATTCATTAGCGTCGACGTTATACAGTGAGATGCCAACGCCGGCACTTTCTATTTCGCTATACCATTTTGCTTTCTGGGCTTTGCTGTCAAGCTTTGGCAGCAAAATCAGTAGCACCGTGTCTTCTGGCGGTTGTGCAGCTAAGGCGCAAAGTGCTTGAGTGGCAGCGGTGTCTGGCTTGTTATTGAAGCGTAGTTCCATCAGGCGGCGTTGGGCAAACAGCGATAAAGCTTGCGCGTCGGCGAGTACATCAGACCAGTTAAAGCTACGGTCAACATCGTGGCGAATGCGCTCGTCATAACCTTGCTTTATGGCTGCAGCGCGAATGCCGTCAGCCATCTCTTGCACCAGCAAAGGCTCATCACCATTAATGATATATAGCGCTGCTAGCGGTGACTCAAGGTGGCGGGATAACTGCTCAGGGCGTAGTTGCATCGGCGCTCAAGTCATCGGCATTTAGGCGTGTGAGCTGAGTCATGATCTGCGCCACGGCTTGCTGGCGTAAATCATCGATGAGGGTGTTTTCTTCCTCATATTTACCAACAATGCGCGTGTTATCAAACTGATAGGTACGGCGTAGGCGAATCAATCGTTCCGGTGTGGCAGGCACGCCGCTAGGGTAGCGTAGCTGGTATTCAAGCTCGAAAAACAAGGTGTATTCAGCCGCTTTAGCGCGTGAGTCAATGCTCGTGGTTTGTCGTGTGATGCGCTCATCGGTCAGGTGTAGACGCAGCGGAGCAGCCTCGCTGATGACACCGCCGGCGCGCTGAATACCGGCAATCAAGTCGCGCTGTGTGGTGTTGTCTTCGCCAACCACACTGATCGGGCTGATGATGCTAGGTAGCGTGTAGCTGCCGCGAAGCGCAAAACCGCAGGCGCTCAAGCCGAGTGCGATAAGTGCCACTAGGGTGATCTGTCCCAAACGGGGCATGGCAAAACTCCTGTGTAGTGCCTGATATTTAAACGACGATATTGACCAGTTTTTGCTTCACCACAATAATTTTTTTCACAGCCGCGCCAGCCATTGCTCGCTGCGCATCATCATTCGCCAATGCAGCGGCCTCGATATCGGCTTGGCTAGCATCGGGAGAAACTTCAATTTGGCCACGCAACTTGCCATTAACTTGAATCATCAGCGTCAGACTATCACGGGTCAGCGCGTTGGCATCGACCTGTGGCCAGCGGGCATCGTCTAGGCCGCCAGCTAAGCCTAGCGCCTGTAAAAGAGCATGACCAATATGCGGTGCAATCGGCGATAGCAAGGTGACGGCGGCAAGCAAGGCTTCGCGCACTAGGCTATGTGTATTGGCATTGGCAACTGGTGCTTTTGGCAGCGCGTTGAGTAGTTCCATCACTGCGGCAATGGCAGTGTTAAAGGTTTGGCGGCGCTCGTAGTCATCGCTTACTTTAGCGATGGTCTCGTGCAGTTTGCGGCGCAGCGCCTTGTCATCGCGGCTTAGTGCGGCAATGTCTAAGGCGCCAGGTGTGCCTTGCGATACGTGTTCATGAACAATGCGCCACAGGCGTTTGAGGAAGCGGTTTGCGCCTTCAACGCCAGTATCTGACCACTCCAATGATTGGTCTGGCGGCGCGGCAAACATCATAAACACGCGTGAAGTATCGGCACCAAACTGATCGATCATGGCTTGTGGGTCGACGCCGTTGTTTTTCGATTTCGACATTTTTTCCATGCCGCCGTGCACTACTGGCTGGCCATCGGCAGTCAGTGTGGCGCCGGTGATGCGGCCTTTGTCGTCGTGCGTGAGTTGCACATCGGCGGGGTTGATCCAGTCTTTTTTGCCATTCTCAGCTTCGCGATAAAACGTATCGGCAATGACCATGCCCTGCGTCAGCAAGCGCTTAAATGGCTCATCGCCAGCGAGCAAGCCTTCATCGCGCATGAGTTTGTGGAAAAAGCGTGCGTAGAGCAGGTGCAAAATGGCGTGTTCGATGCCGCCAATGTACTGATCAACGGGCAGCCACTGTTTAGCGGCGGCAGGCTCGACCATAGCCGTCGTACTTTGCGGTGAGGCATAGCGCGCGTAATACCACGATGACTCCACGAAGGTGTCCATGGTGTCAGTTTCGCGCTTCGCCGCCGCACCGCAGCTCGGGCAGGTGGTATCAAAAAACTCGGGCATGCGCGCGAGTGGCGAACCAGCGCCATCGGGAACTACATCTTCAGGCAGCACCACCGGCAGTTGATCTTCGGGCACCGGCACATCACCGCAAGACGGGCAATGAATGATGGGGATTGGGCAGCCCCAATAGCGTTGGCGCGAGATGCCCCAGTCGCGTAGACGGAATTGGGTTTTGCGTGCTCCATGGCCATTGGCTTCTAAATCGGCAACGATGG
Organism: Perlucidibaca sp.; assembly: GCA_041612115.1. Classification (GTDB taxonomy): domain Bacteria; phylum Pseudomonadota; class Gammaproteobacteria; order Pseudomonadales; family Moraxellaceae; genus Perlucidibaca. Next base: position 36,967 of record JBFJJU010000002.1, on the reverse strand, counting down.
CATCGAATACCTCCGTTACGCTTAAGCCGTTATATTTGTCGCTATTGATGCTGGTTAGGCCAGATTTTTGGCTATACCAGTCTTGCCAGTTGCTGGCGTCAAAAGCGCCGTCGGTGGTGGCATAGACCGACAAAATCGGCAGTGCATATTTGTTGGCAAAGGCAAAGTCGCGTTCGTCATGGGCGGGCACGGCCATCACCGCGCCTTCGCCATAGCCCCAGAGCACATAGTTGGCGACATAGACTGGCAGCTTGCGGCCATTAAGCGGATGGATAACGAACTGACCAGTGGCCATGCCCTTTTTCTCCATCGTTGCCATATCGGCTTCGGCGACAGATCCGGCCTTGCATTCAGCAATAAAAGTTGCGAGCTCTGGATTGCTCTGCGCGGCACGTTGCGCCAATGGGTGTTCGCCAGCCACTGCAACATAGGTCGCGCCCATGAGCGTGTCGGGACGAGTGGTGTAGACCTTGAGTTGGCCATTGATGCCAATGCTGAGTTCGTCGTAATCGAAGCTGATGTCGGCACCATAGCTTTTTCCGATCCAATTGCGCTGCATGGTTTTGACTTGCTCAGGCCAACCATCGAGTTGGTCGAGGTCTTGCAGCAATTGCTCGGCGTATTGCGTGATGCCAAAGTAATACATGGGAATTTCGCGCTTTTCGACCAGTGCGCCAGAGCGCCAGCCGCGGCCATCAATGACCTGCTCATTGGCGAGTACGGTTTGGTCGATAGGGTCCCAATTAACACTGCCAGACTTTTTATAAATCACGCCCTTCTCGAACAGACGGGTAAACAGCCATTGCTCCCAGCGGTAATAGTCTGGCTTGCAGGTTGCAATTTCACGCGACCAATCGATGGCCAAACCCAACGACTTGAGCTGGGTTTTCATGTATTCGATATTGGCGTAAGTCCATTTCGCAGGTGCTACGGAGTTGTTCATCGCGGCATTTTCAGCGGGCAGGCCGAAAGCATCCCAGCCCATCGGTTGCATGACATTAAAGCCATTTAAGCGCTTGAAGCGGCTGAGTACATCGCCGATGGTGTAGTTGCGCACATGCCCCATGTGCAGCTTGCCGCTAGGGTAGGGAAACATCGATAAGCAATAGTATTTAGGGCGAGTGTCGTTGTCGGCGGCGACATGTGCTTGGCTAGCTTCCCATTCGGCTTGGGCGGCGGCTTCAAGGGCCTGTGGCAAATACTGTTCTTGCATAAATATAAAACTCATCGAATTACGCGAAATGCGCCATAGGATACGCTATGCGCTCTGGCCGCGGTATAGCAGCGGTAGCTTGTGGGCTGATCTAACTGGGAATGACTGATGCCGATGACACAAATTATTCATGCGCTATTGTTGCCGCCAGCTTTGCTCTGCTGGATGGGCTTAGTGGCGCTATTTTTGGCTTGGCGGGGTTGGCGTATGAGTGCAACCGCCGTGGCGCTGATGGCTGTTGCGCTTAATTACGCCGTCGCCACGCCAGTTGGGGCCTATGCCATATCGCATCCATTGGAGCAACGCGTGGCGGCGCTGAATGATCTCGCGCAGATACCTAGTGCTGGGTATCAGGCCATTGTCGTGCTCGGTGGTGGCCGATATGACGCCGCGCCAGAATTTGCTGGTGCCGATGTCATGAGCAGTGAAATGCTCACACGCCTACGTTATGCCGCACGTGTTGAGCGCGCCACGCAATTGCCGATTCTCGTTACTGGCGGCTCGCCCTTGGGCAAGGCCGATGACGAGGCCAGCTTGATGGCGCAGTCATTGGCGGAAGATTTTCGCGTGCCTGTGCGTTGGCTGGAGCGGCTGTCGCGAACTACCGAAGAAAATGCCGAGCTGAGCTGGGCCATGCTGTCGCCACTGAGCATTCAGCGCATAGTTTTGGTGAGCCACGCCTCGCATTTGCCGCGGGCGCAGGCGCTGTTTGAGCACGCAGGCTTTCAGGTACTGGCGGCACCAACAGGCTTTACCACCGAGGGTGCGGAGTGCCGCCCACTTATTTGCTACACGCCGCAGCACAACTCATTGCTCGAAACACGGCGAGCCTTGCACGAATGGTTGGGGCTGGCGCGTGATGCGCTTGTCGTTTACTGAAAACGTAGTGCTTCTATTGGCCGAAGTTTTGCTGCGCGATTGGCAGGGTAATAGCCGAAGAAGATGCCAATCGCGCCGGCAACTCCGAATGCCAGTAGTAATGAGCTGAGCGTGACAATCACTAGTAAGTCAAAGATAAGCGCCACGCTTAATGCGATGCCCATGCCAACGCCGACGCCAATAATGCATCCAACTAAAGAGATCACCACGGCCTCTAGTAAAAACTGCAGGCGGATGGCGTTTGGCCGCGCACCAATAGCCATGCGAATGCCTATTTCACGAGTTCGCTCAGTGACCGAGACCAACATGATATTCATGATGCCGATGCCGCCAACTAGCAGTGAAATTCCAGCTATAGCGCCAAGCAGCAGCGATAAAATGGCCGTGGTTTCGGCGGCGGTATTGGCCAGAGCAGTCAGGTTTTGCAAGGTGAAGTCATCTTCGGCATCGTCACTGAGGCGATGGCGCTGACGTAGATTAATGCGCAGATCGCGCTCGACGCGCGGCATGGCATCTTCACTAGTGGCCTGCACCATGATCATGCGCACTGAGTTGCGAAAGCGGTTGCCAAAAAGCTTGCGCTGCGCGGTAGTGATAGGAATGACGATGGTGTCGTCTTGGTCACGGCCATCGAGGCTTTGGCCTTTGCTGCCCAGAACGCCGATTACTTGGAATGGCAAATTACGAATACGCAGAGTTTCGCCAATGGGGTCTTCATTGCCAAATAAGTTGCTAGCGATTTTTTTGCCGATCACGGCGACTTGTGCCGCGGATTGTATTTCGGGCTGATCAAAGGCGTAGCCAGAGGCAATAGTCCAGTCGCGCAAGGAAAAGTAGTCGGCGCTGGATCCTACGATGTAGGTGTTCCAGTTTTGCGCACCATAAATGACTTGCGAGCTCGATTGCACGACCGGTGCGGCGGAGGCGACGCTAGTGATTTCACGCAAGGCGCTAGCGTCATCGACAGTTAGGCTGGGCGCACTGCCATAACCACTGCGCACGCCATTGGCACTGGTGGCGCCGGGTAAGATGATGAATAAGTTTGAGCCCATGCTTTTGATCGAATCATTAACGCGGGTTTGCACACCTTGGCCGATGGCGAGCATGGCGATGACCGCGCCGACACCAATGATCATGCCGAGCATGGTAAGAAAGCTGCGCAGGCGATTGGCTTTCAGCGCTAGCAACGCCTCGCGGAACATTAGCCACCACATGGTGCTGCTCCTGATATTGCTGCTGTATTGGTCGCAATATTGCCTTCGGGCATGTGCTTCAGGCCTTCACTCGCCGGCCCATCAAACGCCTTATGGCCATCGACCAAACGCACCAATCGTTGCGCGTGAGCGGCAATGTCGGGCTCGTGCGTGACTAGCACCAAGGTGATGCCCTCTTCACGATTGAGCTGACCAAACAACGCCATAATTTCCGCGCTAGTGTGGGTGTCTAAATTGCCGGTGGGCTCATCGGCTAAAATCATAGCCGGACGATTGACCAAGGCTCGGGCAATGGCCACGCGCTGCTGCTGGCCGCCGGAGATTTCACTGGGCAAAGCCTGTGTACGTTGGCCTAGGCCAACGCGTGCGAGCATGTCACTGGCGCGCTGTTCGCGCTCAGCTTTCGCCATGCCAGCATAGGTCAAGGGCAGCGCAACATTGTCAAGTAGGCTGGAGCGCGGCAGCAGATTAAAGCCTTGAAAAACAAAGCCGATGGTGCGGTTGCGTAAGTCGGCGAGTTGATTGTCATTAAGCTCATTGACGGGCTCATTGGCCAGTATGAAGTCGCCCCCGCTGGCGCTGTCGAGGCAGCCTAAGATATTCATCAAGGTTGATTTCCCCGAGCCGGACGGCCCCATGATGGCCACGAACTCGCCGCTTTCAATGCTCAAGTCAATGCCGTGCAAAATCCGCACTGGGCCAACGCCGCTGGGATAATCCTTAACGATTTTTTTGAGCTTAATAACACTGGCCATTAGTCTCTCATCCGAAACTTCATGCCTTTGCTAGCCACTTCTTCCGCCGACAACACTTGCTCGACAATCACTTGCTCATCGACGGTTAAAGCGGACTTCTCATCTCGCACTTCGGTAAAGCGACGATCGGTAATGCCCAATGTGACGCTTATGGGCCTTAAGCCATCTGCGGTTTCTTGCCAAATAGTGCCTTTTTGGCCTGTGCTAGCTTTATCGCCAGTTTTTTTGCCCGCTGTGATGGTTTTGCCCAGTGGTTCTACACCGGGCGCAAGCTTGGCATCTTCTGGTGGCCGAAAGCGCAGTGCGGCAGTAGGCACGCGCAAGACATTTTTGCGCTCTTGAGTATCGATAGTGACGTACGCGGTCATGCCAGGCAGGAGCTGACCATCGGCATTATCGACACGAATAATGACGGCATAAGTCACTACATTCTGTTCGGTTAATGGGTTTAGACGAACTTGCACGACTTCGCCAACGAAGCGCTTATTAGGGTAAGCATCGACACGAAATTTAGCGCTTTGGCCCACGTGTATGCCGCCAATATCGGACTCGGTAAAATAGGCATCGATGTTCATCTGGCGCAAATCTTGCGCGATTTTATAAAGCTCAGGTGTTTGAAAGCTGGCCGTCACAGTTTGGCCAATATCGACGGCGCGCGACACGACAACGCCAGCAACTGGTGAGCGAATCACGGCGTAACTTAAATTGACTTGATCGCGTTGTACCTGCGCTTGCGCTTGCGCCACGCGAGCCTTGGCTTCAGCTAAGGCTTGGCGGGCTTGATCAACCTCTTGTGTGGAAGCAAAGCCTTCGCTGGCTAAAGGGCCAATTCGCCGCCAATTGGCATTGGCTAGTGCTAAGCCGGCTTCTGCACTGTTTAGATTGGCGCGTGATTGTGTCAGTTGCGCTTGCAGCAATGAGTCATCTAGGCGCATGAGCACCTGGCCCGCGCTGACCTTGTCGTTGAAGTCGGCGGTATAGGAAGTAACGATGCCGGAGACTTGAGTGCCAACGGAGACTAGCGTGACCGGGCTGAGCTGGCCATTGGCTGAGACGCTCTGAGCGATGTCGCCGCGATCGACACTGGCGAATTCATAGCGTGGGGTATCGTTGCCGTTAAAGCAGCTGCGCATGATGAGGGCAGCAATAACAATAAGGCCAAGGCCGGCAAGCCAGCGGAGACGAGAGGCGGTCATGGTTGGATATCCTGAAATGCAGCATCGGGTGAGGCGGTGAGTAGGCCCGCAGTGCGTGCTAGTTGAACCCGCGCGCTAGCCCAGTCGAAGCGAGCGCGGGCTTGTTGTTGGCGGGCATCGGCTAAAGTGCTTTGCGCGCTTAAGACATTGAGCACATTGCCTAGGCCGGCGCGATAGCGCGCTAAAGCGGCGCGGCTAGATTCAGTTGCTGAGGCTAACAAGCTGTTGGTGGCATCGATGCGCGAGCGAGCGGTATTGAGTTGTTGCCAGGCCAGCCAGACATCGAGGCCGACCTGTTGGCGAATACGAACTAGCTCAAGTGTTTGTTGCTCAATTTGGCTTTGCGCTCCACGCTCCTGATAGCGCTGCTGAAAGCCAGTAAATAGAGGCAAGGTTGCAGTCACAGCAACTTGACCGGAGTCGCGCTGGCCAAAGCTGTTTCGACTATCGCCGGCGCTGGCATTTAGGCTAATGCGTGGTAAGCGCTGGGCTGCCAGTTGGTCTAGCGATGTCTCCGCGGCCGCGACTTGCTGCGCTTGCGCGATACGTTCAGGTCGGCGCTCATCGGCCAATTGCATCAATACCGCAAGCGTTGGTGGCGCACTGAGTTGGCTTGGTTCGGGCAAGGTCGTTTGCGGCGTGAGAGTTGTATTTGCAGGATAGTTGGCGAGCACGGCGAGCTGGCCATTGCTAGCGGCAAGCTCGCCTTCGCGTTGGATAAGCACTAGCTCTGTTTGGGCCAAAGCAGTCTGCGCTTGCAGGGTATCTTCGCGTGTACCAACGCCGACTTTAATACGTTTTTCAGCGGCTTCGGCGGTCTCTTTTGCTGCGGCTAGTGAGGCTTTTGCGCTGTCGACACTGGCCTCGGCGGCTAGGCGATTAAACCATGCGGAGACTGCTTGTGCGGCGAGGTTGTGAATGCTGGCATCGGCACTGGCTTGAAGGCTGGCAAGGGTGTTTTGAGCCTGTGAGACGCCGGCTTCACGGCCGCCAAAATCGTAAAGTAGCCAACTGGCACTGGCGCTCAGCGTGCGTTGGTCTGGGTCGCTGCCTGCAACACGATCGCCAAACTCACGGCTGCTGCTAGCGCTTAGGTTTAAGCTGGGATAGTAGCTGGAGTTGGCAATACCAATTTGTGCGCGCTGAGTTTGCACGCGTTGCCATGCAGCACGAGTGTCGATGTTGGCGCAAAGACTGCGCTCGACATAGCGCGCGAGTGTGAGTTGTGTGTCTTGGTTAATGTCGGGGCAGGAGCTAGTAGCGGGCGTGCTTGCCTGTGCCGAGCTAAGCCAGACGCTTAGAGCAATCAGTCCTAGTTTTTTTTGCCAAGTGACCAGTGTCATTAATCGTTATCTCTTGAGCTGTCATTTCGTGAGAGTGCCGAGCGTAGAGCATCCTCTAGTGTGCAATGCAGGAAGCGATAGTTGGCGCTGAGTAAGCGGCTGGGCATGACACGCTGACCATCGAGCAATAGTGTCGACATCTCGCCCAAGCCTAGCTTCAGCACGCTGGCGGGCACGCGTAAAAATGCTGGGCGGCGAAGAAGTCGCGCTAATGTGCGAGTGAACTCGGCGTTGCTAACTGGCGCGGGCGCGGTGAGATTAAACACTCCCTGCAATGAGCGATCGGTGAGCATGCGCAAAATCACTTGCACCACATCGCTGCGCGACACCCACGATAAATACTGCTCGCCATTGCCCAAAACGCCTCCTAGGCCTAAGCCAAACACTGGCAGTAGTCGGCGTAACATGCCACCGCCTGGGCCAATAACGACGCCCAGACGCAAAATGCATACGCGCATGCTTGGTGGAGCGGCAGCGAGCGCGGCAGCTTCCCAGTCACGGCAAAGATGGTGGCTGTAATCGCTGCTTTCAGAGGATGATTCTTCATCTAAAATACGATCGCCTTGACTGCCATACCATCCAACAGCAGAGCCTGAAATAAGCACGTTTGGTGTGTGCTTGGCTCGGCGTAACCAGTCGCCAAGTGCCTCAGTAAGCAATACACGGCTGGCATGTAGTTCGAGGCGTCGCTGGCTGGTCCAAGGTTTGTCGGCGATACCTTCACCAGCGAGATTGATGACGGCGTCGAAGATCTCATCGCGCGAGAGCGCATCGAGGGAGGAGACAAAACGTAGGCGACCTGTGTCGGCCCAAGCAGCATAATGCTGAGTCATTTTCTCGGGCTGGCGAGTGAGCAATGTCAGATGGTCGCCTTGGGCTTGATCGGGCGCTCCGACTAATATGGGTACCAGTTGCGCGCCAATAAACCCTGTGCCACCAGTGATCAAAATATTCATCGCAGGCTTCCCTGTGTCATCATCAATTTTTAACTCTAGTGTGGCTGCAGGCATTGTGCCTATGGCAACTGTTGAACAGAAGCGCAGACACGACAGAATCGGTGAACTTTACATGACTTTACCTACAAACCCCGCTGAGCTAAACGCCAGCACGCAAGGCATGAGTGTTAAGGGCGCGCCAACCAAAAAGCTTTCCGTACATTTAGTCACCGGCTTTCTCGGGGCAGGCAAAACTACGTTGATCTCACGTTGGATGGCCGAAAAACCATTGAGCGAACGCTGGGCTATTTTGGTCAATGAGTTTGGCCAAATCGGCATCGACCAAACGGCTTGGGCCGGTGATGATGTATTTATTCAGGAAGTCGCGGGTGGTTGTATTTGCTGTTTGCAAAATATGCCGCTGCAACTGGCATTGGGAAAAATAACCAGTCGAGGCGATATCGATCGTCTCATCATTGAGCCAACGGGTTTGGGCCACCCCACGCAAATTATTGAGACGCTGCAAGAGGCGCACTGGCAGCCATATTTGAGTTTGGCGGCGAGTGTGTGTGTGCTCGACGCACGCATGCTTAACGATGCCAAAGTGCGTGAGCATGAGACGTTTATTGCGCAAGTGGCAGTGGCCGATGTGCTGCTTTTTAGCAAAGCCGATGTGCTAGGCGATGCGCAGCGAACAGCTGCCAAAGCCTTTGCCGCTGAGCTATCGCCGGCAAAGGCTTTGGTGGCATTTGTCGGGCCAGATGCATCGTGTATTGAGGCTTTGCAAGTGGCTCCAAAGCCGCCAAAGCAGCAGCGCCGAAGCCTGCTGCACGCGCCGACTTTTGCAGCGATAAGCCCACATTCAGATGGTGTAAGCGCTGAGCAGGCCGCAGATGCAAAGCTACCGCCTTATCATTATCACGAGTCGGCTCAAGGTCACTTCATTGGCGGTTGGATTTTGCCAGCAAGCTGGCGCTTTCGCCACGATGACCTGCTCACTGAGCTGATGTCATGGCGCGATGCGGAGCGCGTAAAGGGCGTATTTCATACCGATAAAGGCTGGATATTTTTTAACGCGACTGCAATGGATTTAGCCGTGCGCTCTAGTGAATACCGAAGCGATAGCCGCGTGGAAGTCATCAGCCCAATCGATCTCGATTGGGCTCTGCGTGAGCAGCGATTATTGACCTGTCTTATTGCTGCTACGGCCTAGGCTAACACTGCGCTGCCAGCTAACTAGGAGAAGCAATACACAGAACATTAGCACCGGCCAGACACCGGTGCGCTGCCACGGGGTTTGGCCATGCGCGGGATAAATCTCGCCACGTAACACCGTGCGCGTGAACGACGGTGCTTGGCTGACGATCTGGCCTTGCGGATCGATGAAAGCTGTCACGCCATTATTAGTGGCGCGGGCAATATAGCGGCCGGTTTCTTTCGCACGCATCCGCACCATTTGAAAGTGTTGCGCAGGACCTATGGAGTGACCAAACCAACCGTCATTGCTGACGGTGACAAGGTAATCCACGTTCGATAAGCGCTGTACCAAGGATGGATAGGCAATTTCATAGCAAATAAAAGGCGCCAAAGTGCGACCTTTGACCAGCAATGGCCCTTGTGTGGCAGGCCCCCAAGTGAAGCTAGACATGGGCAAATCAAAGAATGGAATAGTGCCGCGAATCCATTGCTCAAAGGGAATGTATTCGCCGATCGGCACAAGCTGCTGCTTGTGGTAAATGCCTAGGCCATCACCAGATGCCATGATGCTGTTGTAAAACAAAATCTCGGTGCGATCAGTGTTCCACGTTGCGTAAGGGATGCCGGTAACAAAGGCGCTGCCGCTCTTGAGTGCTTCATAATCAAGATCGGCCAAGAGATCTCTAGCTTCATGGGCAAATTGTGGAATAGCAGCTTCAGGCCAAATGACTAAGTCGCGGCCCCATTCACTTTTCGACAAGTCTTGATAAATAGTGGTGGTTTTGTCGCGCCACTCCAGAGCCCATTTTGATTCTTGCGGGATATTTCCCTGCACCAAGCTGACGCTAATTGGCGCTTCTTTATTGATTGTGGTCCAGCTGATGGGAGCCAATAAGCCGCCAACTAGCCACGTTAGGGCGATCGCGATAATGGCGCCAGGTGCGGCCTTGCCATGACGCAAAATGCTGAGCAAGGCTACTGCGCTGATGCTGGCAGCTAGACTCACGCCATAGATGCCCATGAGTGGTGCCCAGCCCGACAGCGGCGTATCAATAAAGCCATAGCCAGTCATCAGCCAGGGGAAGCCGGTCAGTAGCCACGAGCGCAGCCATTCGCCCAACACGAGTAGCGCCGGCAGCGCTAGCCAGCTCAGGCGCCAGAGCTTGAGGCGGCCATACAGCCAGCCGCCTGGGACAAAAAGTGACGCCATCACTAGCGCCACCACGCAGAGCATGACTATCGACAATGGCCAACTGGTGTTGCCGTAGTCATGCATAGACACTAATAGCCAGCTGCTGCCGTGCAGCCAAAGACCGGCACCGAACATATAGTGCAACCAAGCGCTACGGCGCGCGCTGCTTTGGTCGAGCAAATTGGCAAACAATGCAAGCGCCAGCAATGCCACAGGCCAAGCATTGTAAGGCGCAAGACCAAAGGGCATAAGCGCGCCAAGAGTCAGCGCGAGCGGTGTGCGTAAGGGTGTTTGACGCAAGGCGTCGAGCAGCGCGAAAAAGCGTTTCATGGCTTAGCGAACTTCAACTTTAAGTAGGCGGATGGTGCGGTTGTCGGCTTGCAAAACACTGAAGCGCCAGCGATCCAACTCGATTACTTCGCCTTGTTCGGGCAGGCGCTCAAAGGCATTCAGGATGATGCCGGCGATGGTGTCGAAATCGTCGTTGCTGAAGTTGCTTTTGAAGTATTCGTTGAACTCGGCGATGGGTGTGAAGGCTTTAACTAGCCATTCGCCGGGATGTATCTCGCGGATATCTTGGTCTTCAATGCTTTCATCTTCGTCATGTTCATCGTCAATTTCGCCAACGATTTGTTCTAAGGCATCTTCAAATGTCACTAGGCCAGCAACGCCGCCGTACTCGTTAACAACGATGGCCATATGGCTTTTCTTGCTGCGAAATTCGCGAATCAGTTTGTCCAAATGAGTGGATTCCGGCACGAAAAAGACGGGCCGCAAAAACTCCATCACCGTGGCGTTATCGCAATGATTATTGACCAGTTTGAGCAGATCTTTGGCAAACAAAATGCCCACGACTTCATCTGGGTTGTCGGTGGCAATCACAGGGAAGCGTGAGTGCGCTGACTCAATTAAGCCGGCCATGGCATTGCTGACAGTTTCGTCTGCCCGCAAAGCAACCATTTGTGCTCGCGGAATCATGATCTCGCGCACTTGGCGCTCTGAAACCTGCAGTGTGGACTCAATAATGCGCTGTGCTTCAACATCCATTAGTCCGCGCTTTGCTGACTCACGAATAATTTCGAGCAGCTCCTCGCGGGTGTTGATTTCGCCACTCCAGGCATCCGCTAAGCGGCTTAGCCACGACTTCGATGTGTCTCCAGACGATCGATCCTCGCTCATGGCGATTTTTTCCCCTCTTCTAGTGTGCTGTTTATAAGGTCGTCATCATACGGGTTATCGATGCCAAGACACGATAATATCTGAAGCTCCAAGGGCTCCATGCGTGCGGCATCGTCTGCTTCAATATGGTCATATCCGAGCAAATGCAAGCCGCCGTGGACAATCATATGTGCCCAATGCGCCGCTAAAGGCTTGCCTTGTTCGCGTGCCTCGGTGGCAACGATCTCGGCGCAAATGGCTAAGTCGCCTAGTGGCCGTTCATCGAGCTCGGCGAGTAAGGCTTCGGGTAAGTCGGCCGGAAATGACAGCACATTGGTGGCGTAATCTTTGTTGCGGTAGTGCGCATTAAGTTCGCGACCCTCTGCACTGCCTACAATACGAATATCGACTGAGCACGGCTGCGTAATGCTAAGCGTCTCTAGCATCGCACTTATGTAGCGCGTGCAATCAGTCTCAGAGGGCAAGCCTTCAGAGCTAACGTCATCGTCTATGTCTAACCAAACATTAGCGGCCATTATTACTACCTCGCGGTGCCGGCTGTTTCGCATCCCAAGCTTCATAGGCGTCGACAATGCGCATCACCAAGGGATGGCGTACAACATCACGTGAGGCGAAGCGCGTGACGTGAATGCCTTTGACTTGATCCAAAATAGTCAGTGCCTGAGTCAGGCCAGATTCCATGCCACGAGGTAAGTCGACTTGGCTGATATCGCCAGTAATGACAGCGCGTGAGCCATAGCCTAAGCGCGTCAAAAACATCTTCATTTGCTCTGGGGTAGTGTTTTGCGCCTCATCCAAAATAATGAAGGCGTGATTGAGTGTGCGCCCGCGCATATAGGCCAAAGGCGCCACCTCAATGATTTGGCGCTCAATCAGTTTTGCCACGCGTTCAAGGCCGAGCATTTCATATAGTGCGTCGTAGAGTGGGCGCAAGTACGGGTTGATTTTTTCTGATAAATCGCCGGGCAAAAAGCCGAGTTTTTCGCCGGCCTCAACCGCAGGCCGCACCAGCAATATGCGCTTCACTTGATCTTTTTCGAGCTGATCGACTGCACACGCTACGGCTAAATAGGTTTTGCCAGTACCGGCAGGGCCAACACCAAAGCTTATGTCGTGGCTGAGAATTTGCTCGACATAGCGCTGTTGGTTTTGCCCACGCGGCCGAATCGTGCCCTTTTTCGTCATTAGCACGGGACCATCGCCAGTGCTGACTTGCACGGGGTTGCTGGATAGCTCGCCAAGCGCAATTTGCAGCACCAAATGCACGGTTTCAGGCGCTAGCGTGAGACTGTCATCAGTTTCGGCATAGAGTCGCTCAAGCACGGCGACTGCTATTTCACGCATGTCGGCTTCGCCAATGATTTCGAGGCTGTAGCCACGGTGCAGCACACGCAGCTTGAGACGCTGCTCAATAAGCTTGATGTGCTCGTTGAATTGGCCGCAGAGCATGGCCAAGCGGCGAGGGTCTTGCGGGCTTAGTTCCAGCGTGCTGGTGTGTTCAGACGTATTCAAAAGGGCGGCGGTCTCTCAATGAGTTTGTGCCCAGAGAATAACCGAAATTGGAGAGGTTCGGCAGTTACTGAGGTGTATGCACTGTCCTGCTACAAAACTCCACAATATGAATAGGGAAATGCATTGGCGACCAGACATCTGTCTGATATGTTCAACGCATATACACAAAATATGCTTATGAAATTTGCTGCTCCGCCGATAAGAATAAATAAAGACAGAAGGCCTGCCATGACAATATCAGCACCGCACCATCCATACCCTCGTGCCAGCAAGCAGGCACAGGCCGTTGGCTGGCTTATGTCGGCCACAGTACGCCCGATTGCCAGTGCATTAGTACGGTCACCTGAAGGTTTGATTGCGCTGAGACAAGGTTTTCGGGCGCTGAGTGCTGTGCTGGAGCGCACACCGAAAGCGGTACGCGTGACAAAAGTACATCAAGCCGATGTTCGAGGTGAGTGGGTGATCTCACCGAAAGCGCACGATGCGTCGCGCGTGGTGTTGTATTTGCATGGTGGTGGTTATTTTTTTGGCTCAGGCTCGTTGCACAGGCAAGTCACTTGGCGGCTTTCGCAAGCATTATCGCGCCCAGTTTTGGCTATCGACTACCGCCTTGCGCCGCGTCATAGCTTCGAAGATTGGCGCGATGACGCCGTTGCATCCTATAAATACTTGCTAAACCAAGGCTATAAAGGTGCAGATATCACGGTAGCAGGCGATTCGGCTGGCGGGCATTTAACCTTGGTGTTGTTGCAAACTTTACGCGATCGCGGCATCAGTTTGCCGCGAGCTGCTATTTGTATTTCGCCATGGACCGATTTGAGCGCTGACTCGTTAGCTTTAACCGCACATCCACGCCGAGATCCGTATATCCCTAATGCTGCTTTGGGTTATATCAGTCGCTTTCTCACGCGCAATCGCAGCCCCTTCGATGCCTTGGTATCGCCAGTGCATGGCGACTTTAGAGGCCTGCCACCAATTTACATCATGGTCGGATCGACAGAGATTTTACGCGATGATGCGCGCCGAACAGTCGAGCATGCGCGCGCCGCTGGCGTGAAAGTAGTCTATGAAGAGTGGCATCGGATGCCGCATGTATTCCCATTTATGGCCGCAGTATTGCCAGAAGGGCGTTTGGCATTTCGGCATATGCGTGAATTTTTAGCTCGAATTGAGGCGCCGGCATTGTCGTTAGTTGCTTAGGACGGTTAGCATGCAAGGCCGTGGCGACAGCTTTGTCGCTACGATCTTGGTAACTACTCAGGTCACAACTCGTCATGTCATCTTCTGCTGAAATCACCAAAGCTGAGCACAAACGCGTTCGCGCATTGCAACAAAAAGCCGGTCGCCGCGAGCAGTCGGCATTTTTGGTTGAAGGCGCAAAAAGTGTCCATGAGCTCTTAGCTTCAGACTGGCCAGTGGTCGCGGTTTACGCCAGCCACGAGCAAGCTGCTGAGTTTCGCGATGCCACAAGCCGTCGCGGCCTACGCTTAATTGAAATCAGCGCTAGTTTATTAAGTAGCTTAGGTAATTACACCAATAACGAATCGGCCCTAGCCGTCGCAGGCGTTCGAGCTTGGCGCGCGATGCCCTTGCGCGAAGGTCAGCTCACGCTTGCGCTCGATGATTTGCGCGACCCCGGCAATCTTGGCACTATTTTGCGGCTTGCCGATTGGTATGGCGTAAGTCAGATCGTCGCCTCGCAAACCACCACAGAGTTATTTAACCCGAAAGTCATTGCCGCCAGCATGGGCTCATTCTTGCGTGTGCCGTTTCATGTCGTGGATTTACCTGAATGGCTGGCTGCCGCGCGTGCGCAGGCCGTTGTCTGCGGCGCGGTGATGGATGGTGAGAGCACCCACGCGCTACGTGGCCCATTATTTTCTGCACAGCAGCCTGGCGTACTGGTCATCGGCAACGAGTCCAAAGGCATCAGCGCGACGATTGCCGAGCAACTCAGTGAGCGTGTCAGTATTCCTTGCTTTGGTGGCGCTGAGTCGCTCAATGCGGGTGTGGCGGCAGGTATTTTATTGGATCAATGGCGCCGTGATGCGCAGGTCCGAGGCTAGCTTATGATTATTGCTCTACTGCTTATCGTTGCGGGTATCGCTCTGCTGGTTTTGGGTGGCGAGGTTATGCTGCGAGGCGCTGTACGCTTAGCCACGTTATGGCGTTTATCGCCTGCGGTGATTGGTTTGACGGTAGTTGCAGCAGGTACCTCGATACCGGAGCTGGCCGTGAGTGGTGTAGCGGCAATGCAAGGCAGCACAGATATTGCGATGGCCAATGTCGTTGGTTCGAATATTTTTAATATCGCCTTTATTCTTGGCTTGTGTGCGGTCATTCGGCCGTTTGCGGTTGAGGGCAATACGTTAAAGCTCGAATATCCTGTGCTTTTATTGATGACTTTATTTGGCCTAGTCATCGCCAAAGACCTAACGATTACTCGACTCGATGCGCTGCTGTGTACCGCGTTTTATATAGGCTTTACGGCCTATGTTGTGCAGCTGGTGCGCGGGCAGGCTACCAATAATGAGCTTGAGCATTTAGATGCAGAAACGCAGGCGCTATTGGTGATGGACACTCCGCCAACATTGCTGCCTAGTCTAGGTTTAGTTGCCGCCGGTACAGTGCTATTAGCTTTGGGGGCACAGCTTACGGTGCAAGGCGCATCTGATTTGGCTCGTCTCTGGGGCTGGTCGGAGCGGGTGATTGGCCTCACCATTGTCTCGATGGGCACAGGCTTGCCAGAGGTAGTGGCGTCGCTAGTATCGAGTTTGCGCGGGCGCAGTGACATGGCTATTGGCAATGTCATCGGCTCAAATCTATTCAATATTTTGATGGTCGTTGGTATCACTGCAGGCATCGCGCCATTGCCCGTGTCTGCAGAGTTGGTGAGTAGCGACATGCTCTGGATGGTGGGCATTACGCTGCTGCTTTTCCCTCTGTTATGGACAGGATGGCGAGTCAATCGTGCTGAGGGCGCGCTACTGTTGGTGGTCTATGGCGTGTATTTAGGGCTTTTACTGCAGCAAGCTTAATCGCCCATGCGCTAGGGCGATTAAGATTTGGTCTAGCTATAGCGCCGCATGCCAAAGCGGAATGCGGCCAGGCAATGGCATCACGCCGATGCTTGCCTCTTCGTCGGACTCTACCCACAGAGGTGCTTCCGCGCGCAGCGCATTGATTGACTCAATGCCGCTGATTTTCAGCGTGGCAAAACGGCCGATCAAGCTGGCATCGCCTGGAAAGTGAATCCAGCGCGTATTCTCGGCAATGCCCACCAAATAGCCCGGGTAACGCTTCGATTCGCGATCAATCAGCACGCGCTGCTCGGTGCCCATCATGGCGTCGGTTTTGCGGCCAGTATTGCGTGCGATCATGGTCTGTAGGCGCTGTAGGCGCTGCTTTTTCTCAACATGCGTGACGCTATCAGGAAGCTCAGCTGCTGGTGTGCCAGGGCGTTTTGAGTAGATGAAGCTATAGGAGTGGTCGTAATCGACAAACTCAATTAAATCCAACGTGTCTTGGAAATCTTGCTCGGTCTCATTGGGGAAACCGATGATGAAATCCGACGCAATCTCGATGCCGAGTTTGGCGGCTTTTAAACGCGTGATGATGTCTTTGTAGGTGGCAATTTCGTGGTTGCGTTTCATCGCCGCCAAGATTGCATTGGAGCCACTTTGCACGGGCAAATGCACATGCGCGGCTAGCTCAGGCACCTCAGCATGGGCTTGAATTAAGGCGTCGTTGAACTCCAGCGGGTGCGAGGTGGTGTAGCGAATGCGCCCGATGCCGGGAATTTCCGCGACCGCGCGCAAGAGCTCAGCAAAGCCACAAATATGGCCATCGTGATGCTCACCATAATAGCCATTCACATTTTGCCCAAGCAGCGTGACTTCGCGCACACCTTGGCGCGCGACATGGGCAACTTCGGCAATGACATCGTCGAATGGGCGTGACACTTCTTCGCCGCGCGTATAGGGCACGACGCAGAAGCTGCAGTATTTTGAACAACCTTCCATTATCGAGACGAAGGCTTTATGGCCATCAATCTTTGGCTCAGGCAGGAAATCGAACTTTTCATTCTCGGGGAAGCTGACATCGACTTGGGCGATGCGCTCGCGATCTTCCGGCTGCACGGATAAATCGGTGAGCATTTGCGGCAGGCGATGCAGTGTTTGCGGGCCGAAGACCATGTCAACATAGGGCGCGCGCTGCAAAATGCCTTCGCCTTCTTGCGAGGCCACACAACCACCAACGCCAATAATCACATTGGGGCGCTCAAGCTTTAGGCGCTGCCAACGGCCAAGCTGCGAGAACACTTTCTCCTGCGCCTTTTCGCGAATCGAGCAGGTGTTGAGCAGGAGTACGTCGGCCTCTTCGGCTACGTCAGTGCGAACTAACTGATGTGAGTCGCTGAGCAAGTCGAGCATCCGTGAGGAGTCGTACTCGTTCATTTGGCAACCTTGGGTTTCGATGTATAGCTTGCGAGCCATGAGCGCGTTAATCCGTCCTATTAAACGCGCGCATTATACAGCTATGCTGACGGCTCGCGCGAAATGGCTTTAAAGGAGTAGAAATGCCTGCGTTGATACGTGTTTTAGCAGTAGCTGCTATTGCTTGGATTAGCCCTGTAATGGCCGCAGATAGTGACTATCTGTCGGCTCGAGATGCTTTTCGCGCTGGTAATGATGATGCGTTAGCGAAAGCTCAGCGCCAGCTAAGTGATTCACCTTTGCAGGTTTATGCCAATTTTTGGCAGCTTTGGCGGCGCTTAAAGCTGCCAGATGCCACTGTTGATGTAGAGGCTTTTCTGATGAGAGAGAACGGCAGCTACTTAGCTGAAAAACTGCGCATGGAATGGCTAGAGCAGCTGGCAAAACGCGGTGACTGGGCTAGCTTTCAGCGCCAATACCCACTCCTTATCGATAGCCCTAGCATCACACTTCAGTGCTACAACTGGCAGGCTATGATGGCGGCTAAGCCGGACATCAAGCTGCCCGATGCCGTCGCACCGCTGTGGTATACGGCAAAAGACTTGCCCACGGAGTGTTTGCAAGTGCAGGCACAGCTTCAGCGCACGGGTTTAATTGATGATGAGGCCAAGTGGGCACGCTTTCGCCTTGCTATGGAGGCCAATGCTCAAGGCTTGGCGCGTTATTTGGTACAGAGCCTAGGTCTCACGCTCAGCGCTGCAACACAGCAGCAAGTACGAGATAAACCTGAGGTGTTTTTGGCGCGCTTTAAGCCTGAGCAGCGCCTCGATCGAGAGTTGGCAGTCTGGGCATATGGCCGTTGGGCACGCACGAATTTGCCGGCAGCACTGACGCATTTGGAGGTCGATGGTGATGAGCTAGCGGAGCAGTCGGCATTGGCATGGCGCCAGCTCGCGATGACCGGTGCGCGTCAGTTTAATGCCGATAGCGAGATATGGTTTGCGCGTAGCGAGTCAGCGCCGTGGTCAGACTTGCAGCATGAGGCTAGGCTGCGTTTATTGGTTCGACTGGGTCAATGGCCAGCCTATATAAAAGCTTATGCAGCTATGCCTGAGAGTATTCGTCAAGCACGTGCGTGGCGATTTTGGGCTGCGCGTGCCAATAGTGCGATGAGCGGAGATACGAGCCAAACTAAGTCGCAGCGCAAGTTCTATGACAGTAGCGCTCAGACTTTATTCGCCGGCTTGAGTAATGACGATGATTATTATGGTTTGTTGGCGCGCGAGCGCTTAGGTCAAGCCATAGGCCCAATGCCAGAGAAAATAAACATTAGTGATGCCGATCGTGCACGCTTAGCGAAGCATACTGGCTTTCAGCGAGCATTTGCCCTTTATGGCTTGGGCCTGCGCTGGGAGTCGGCGAGCGAGTTTAACTGGTCGGTACGTGGCGCCGATGATCGCTTATTGCTAACCGCAGCAAATCAGGCAAACGCCATGGCTTGGTATGATCGCGCCATTTATGCCGCTGAGCGCACGCAGGCTGATCATGCTCTGCATTATCGTTTTATTGCGCCTTATCGTGACATTACTCAAGCCTATGCTAAAGACATGGCGCTTGATGAAGCCTGGGTTTATGGCTTGATGCGTCAAGAAAGCCGTTTTGCGCCGAAAGCCACATCGGGCGCTGGAGCTAGTGGCTTGATGCAGCTCATGCCGGGCACTGCGCAATGGGTGGCAAAAAAATTGGGCATTCCCTATAACGCCAGCATGACTAATGATGCTGGGCAAAACGTGCAGCTCGGCACCTACTATTTGCGCCATGTCGAAGACACATTGGGGCATCCTGTATTGGCGACTGCGGGTTATAACGCAGGTCCACGCCGCGCCTTGGAGTGGCAGCCCGACACGGCAATGGATGCGACACAATACATCGAAAGCATTCCGTTTCCGGAGACTCGCGACTACGTGAAAAAAGTTATGGCGAATGCGGTAAGTTATGCTCGGCTTTTTGGTCGCGGCGAAACCAAATTAAGCACGCGCTTAGGGACGATTCCTGCGCGCCAAATGACACCGATACAAGGGCCTTAAAAGATGAGCAGATCGCCACGAAAAAAACTACGCATCGCCATTGTCGCGGCGCTGATTGTCAGTGTTGGTCTAGCGACGTGGGCATGGCTTCAGCGACCTGTGTATTCGGGTTTGCCAGTATTAAAGCTGGGTGGCGAATTTAGCTTAGATAATGCCAATGGCCAGCCTTTTGCACTGCACGATAGCTCAGGCCAGGTTCGCCTACTGAGCTTTGGCTACACACATTGCCCGGATATTTGCCCGATGACATTAGCGCGCTATCGAGCGGTACTAGACGCTTTGGGCGATGATGCCGCTAAGCTGCAGACGATTATGATCAGCATAGATCCTACCCGTGATACAGCAGATATTTTGCACAAATACGTGAGCTATTTTAGTCCGCACATTGTTGGCTTAACGGGCGCGCCAGAGGCCATTGCTGCGGTTGCTAAGCAGTACGGTGCTTATGTCTCGGTCAATGGTGATGACGTTAGTCATTCAGACTACCTATATTTAATTGATCGTGATGGTCGAGTGCGGCGTTTGTATGATCAACAGGCCGACGTTGACGCTATCGTGAAAGAGGCGAAAGTTCTGATGCAGGAACCTCGGGAGGGTGTATGAAAGGCTTTTTGCTAGCAGGTACTTTGCTACTAATGAGCGGTGCAGGATGGGCAGAAGAGAGTGCGATGCCAGCCAAATCTATTGCGCTTGTTAAGTCGCAGATTATTGCGCGCGCTGCTTGGGTGCGTGAGGTGCCGCCGGTGTCTCCGGCCGCTGCGCTGTTTGTCACTTTGCATAATGCGAGCGCTAAGGCGGTAGTCATTACAGAGATGAGTAGTCCTGTGGCTGAGCGCGTCGAATGGCACGATATGGTCATGACTGATGGTCATATGCGCATGACGCAGCGTCATGCCATCGAGTTGCCAATGGGCGATACCGAGCTTGCACCTGGCGCTAGCCATTTGATGCTGCTGGGCTTGCGCCAACCATTGCGCGTTGGAGATTCAGTGCCTGTGCGTTTGAGTTTAGCGAATGGTGAAGTGCTAGCACTGAATGCTACGGTGCGCGCGACGCAACCTAATAAGCGGGCAGCACATGAGCACTGAGAACTTAAATTCCTTGCGTTACTCGGCTGAGGCCACGCTGTCGCGCTTTAAAACCAAGCTGAAGTTGTTTTCAAAGCCCATCATTTCTATGGCGCCAAATGCGCACTGGAATGGCGAGACTTTTCGCAATCATGGCAAGTACATCAAGCATGATGCTTGGGCGGCCTTACGCTGGCTGCGTACGCGCCAACCAGCGCAGTGGCCGCAATGGGTAGACTCCGAGCCGACGGCAAAACCAAAGGCATGCCACAGCGAGCAAATCGCCGACTGGCGTGTAACGTACGTCAATCACGCCACCGTGCTGGTGCAAATTGGGCCATGGAACTTACTTACCGATCCTGTCTGGTCGGACCGCGTAAGCCCTGTCACGTTTGCTGGCCCTAAGCGCGTGCGCAGTGTTGGTATCGCACTCGATGACCTCCCGCCAATACACGCCGTGTTGCTAAGTCATGATCATTATGATCACCTCGATATTCGCACCCTGATGTGGCTGCATGAGCGCGATAAGCCGATGATCGTCACGGGTTTAGGCGTGGATACTGTGCTGAAAGCGCATGGCATTGATGCGGTGGTGGCGCTGGATTGGTGGCAGTCGGTAACGTTGGGGCCATTGGAGCTGTTTTTCTTGCCAGCGCAGCATTTCTCTGGCCGTGGAGCGCGTGATCGCAATCGCACGTTATGGGGTAGCTTGCTGGTGCGCAGCTCGGCGGGCTCACTCTATTTTGCCGGTGACACTGGCTATGGCCCGCACTTTCAATCGATCTATGAGCACTTCGGCGCGCCTAGACTGGCGCTATTGCCCATCGGCGCGTATGAGCCTCGTTGGTTTATGGGGCCGGTGCATATGGACCCTGCCGATGCTGTGCGCGCACATCAAGATTTACAGGCTATATATTCGCTGGCTATTCACTTCAATACCTTCCAGCTCACCGACGAGGCGATTGATGTGCCAGTCAAGGCGCTACAGACAGAGCTGGCGAAGCAAGGCGTTAACGCTGCTCATTTTGGCGTGTTGGGTGAGGGCGACAGTCGCTCGGCTTAAGTCGGCTTTCGATACCACAGGTCAAGCGCGGCATCGTGCAGGGCGCCGCGACGAGCTTTGCTCGGTAGCCAAGCTTGGTGCGACAAGCTAGCCTGCTGCATGAAGTCAAACCAGGTTAGATGGCGCCGAAGTACACGAGCATGTCGATGCGGCAGTAGTGGATTGAACAGTCCCAATGGATTGAATAGTTGCCGTGGGTTTTTCTTCATCCACATCCACGAACCCATTTCGAGCGTGAAGGGTAGAAAAGTGTGCTTGGGCTGGCATTCGCGCAGCTCATCATAGAGATAGTCCCAGAGATCACCATGCGTGGTGTAGCTCAAGGCCTGCGGTTCAATGGCGTAAAAGTCATGGTGTGGATAAGTGCGCTGAAACAACTCATTAAGCGCATAAGCCTCGGCAAGCTGAGGGAAGGGCTCATGGCTGCGCGCGTAAGGAAACCAGAGCCTATCTTGAAAGCCAAAGCCGGAGTGGCAATCGACAGCCATGGAGAATGGGTGGCTGTGTAAGCGCTCGCGTACGACCCGAAACAGTGCCTCTGCCTCTGGCGCTAATGTTTCCGTGGCATGACCACGAAACCAGGGCAGGCGAGAGCTTAGGCGTTGGCCACCGAGTGGCCAAGGTACGCGGTGTTCAGCATCGATAGGTGCATGGCGCATCAGGTCAATGCCATCCGGGTTGGCTCGGGTGCCGCGTAAGAAGCCGCCGGGATTGACGATAGGTACAAAGACTAGCCGTACTTTTTCTAGCAAGCTATGCAAGCTGCTATCCCAGCTTAGGCGTTGAACTAAGTTATTGAGATAGGCAATCAGTACTTGGCTACCGATACGTTCGACGCCATGCACACCGCCGAAATAACCAATAGCTGGCGCATCAAGTCGGCGTGTGCCAAGGCTTAGGCACCAGATTGGTAGGGTTTGGTCATCACACTTAATATTAGTGACGATTTCGGGGCAAAGCTTAGCGCCAGCTTGCTCAATGAGTCGTCCCAGTGCCAACAATTCAGGGTTGCCGGCGAGGTGCTTCACAGCCAATTACGCCGCTTGAAGTAGAAAAATGGTGCTACCGCAGACAGCACCATTAGGCCGATAGCGAAGGGATAGCCAATAGCCCAGTCAAGCTCAGGCATGATGCGGAAGTTCATGCCATAGACGCTGGCGATCATGGTGGGGGGCAAAAAAACCACCGAGGCCACCGAGAAAATCTTGATGATTTTGTTCTGATTGACGTTAATAAAGCCGAGCGTGGTGTCGAGCAAGAACTTAATTTTATCGAACAGAAATGAGGTGTGTGCGATCAGTGACTCTGAGTCACGGATGATGTCGCGCAGGCGCTCACTGAGCTCGGTGTTGAGCATGCCTGAGCGCAGCAGCAGATAGAGCATGCGCTGCAAATCGACCATAGAGATACGCACTTTACCGATGATATCTTCCTGTTGCCCGATTTCGGTCAACAGCGATTCCATATCGTCGGTTTCGGCATTACCCAACACTTGCGCGCTGGTAACTTCTAAGTCGGCGGCAATGCGTTCAATCATGTCGGCAAGGTTTTCCACCTTGGTTTCAAACAGACCAATCAAAATCGATTTTGGGTTGTTGACGTTAACCAAGCCTTTGCGTGCGCGCAGACGAAATAGGCGAAATGCTGCTAGTTCTTCTTCGCGAAGCGTAAATAATCTATCGCCATTAAAAACGAAGGCGGCAGAAATATTGGTCGATGACTGGTCCGCGTAATTCAGAAAGTACGAGCTGATGTGCAGGCCATCGTCGTTTTCATAGAAGCGTGATGTCGCCTCAATCTCGTAAAGGTCGTCGATGCTAGGCAGCTCTTGCTGATAGGCTGTACGTACCCACTCGCGCTCTTCTTCAGTGGGGTTGATCAGGTCAATCCACAAAATATCCGAGACGAGGTCTTCTGCCGCATTAATAGCGACTGGTTCGAGCAAACCCTTATTCAGGGTAAAGGCCATCAGCATGCGTGGCATCTCCCAAGTTTCCCGCATTCTAGCAACGCATGCGGCTCGGCAGCTAGCACTAAGCTTCATCGCGCCAAGGTTCTGGCAATAACTAAGATATCGACTTGCTGTGCCCCTGCGGAAAGTAGGCATTGGCTGATAGCTTCAGCTGTCGCACCGGTGGTCAAGACATCATCTACTAATAGTACGCGCTGTTGCTTAAGTGGCTGGCCATGCCAAACAAAAGCGCCAGCCAGATTGCTGCGTCGCTCATTTGCGTGCAGGGTCTTTTGCATGCGGGTGTCGCGAATGCGCAACAGCTGATGCGCGCTGATTGGACGCTTTAAGTGGTGGGCCATGATGCGTGCTAGTAGCAGTGTTTGGTTGTAGCCGCGCTGCCGTAGGCGTTTGGCGTGAATGGGCACGGGGATGATGAGGTCTGGCAGATCATGGCTATCGATACGGTCTGCTAAGCGCTGGCCAAAATAATCAGCGAGCACTAGGCGGCCATGATATTTAAGCGCCGAAATTAGCCGATCAATAGGAAAGCTGAAGTTAAATAAAGCATACGCTCGCTGCCACGATGGCGGCTCATCAAGACAATCTTGGCAGCGCTGCGCGCCCTCGATGAGTGGCCGAGCACAGCGAGCGCAGGCATTGATAAGCCAAGGTAAATCGGCGGAGCAGTCGGCGCAGATGCAGTGCCGAATACCTCGTCCATGACAGAGCACGCAGCGATTGGCGCGCAGTACGTCAACTATTTTGCTTGAGATAAGTTGACGATGACTGCCCAGTCTAGTCACAATAGCGGCCATTATCGCTTTAGCGCCAACATTATTACCGAGGTTCATATGCAATCCTTTGCAGCCAATAATTCAACTTCTCATCAGCAGGTTATTAGCGACTCTGTGCAAAACAGCGTTCGTCACAATTGGACTCGGACAGAAGTTGCTGCGCTATTCGATCTACCATTTAATGATTTGCTGTTTCGCGCGCAGACTGTGCATCGTGAAAACTTCGACGCCAATGCCGTGCAAGTCAGCACGCTGTTGTCGATCAAAACAGGTGCCTGTCCGGAAGACTGCAAGTACTGCTCGCAGTCCGGTCATTACGACACCGGACTTGATAAAGAAAAGCTGCTTGCCATAGAAAAGGTAGTCGAAGAAGCGCGAAATGCTAGGGAGAAAGGTGCGTCGCGTTTCTGTATGGGTGCGGCTTGGCGCAGTCCTCGTGAAAAAGACATGCCTTATGTGGTGGAAATGGTTAAGCGCGTGAAGGCACTGGGCTTGGAAACCTGCATGACACTGGGCATGCTCGATGGCGCACAAGCGTCGGAGCTGGCCACCGCCGGCCTGGATTATTACAACCACAATCTCGACACCAGTCCTGAGCATTACGCGCAAATCATCACCACGCGCACTTACCAGGACCGCCTCGATACGCTGTCGCATGTGCGTGATGCTGGCATGAAAGTCTGCGCTGGCGGCATTGTTGGCCTTGGTGAGCGCCGTGAAGATCGTATAGGTTTATTGACGCAACTCGCTACATTGCCTGCGCACCCTGAATCAGTGCCAATTAACCAGCTCGTGAAAATTCCAGGCACTCCATTGGGTAATGTTGAGGATCTCGATCCGTTTGAGTTCGTGCGCACCATCGCGGTGGCGCGCATTTTGATGCCGAAAAGCATGGTGCGTTTATCCGCTGGCCGCGAAGAAATGCCTGAGTCGCAACAGGCGCTATGCTTTTTGGCAGGCGCAAATTCGATTTTTTACGGCGATAAACTATTGACTACAGCCAACCCTGAGGCTGAGTCGGACTTAATGCTGTTTAAGCGTTTGGGTTTGAAGCCGATGGTGGAGTCGGATATTGCGCGCTCAGCGGAGCAGCCTGTTGTGGCTCAGCATATGTCAGCTCAATACGCCGCCGCTAAGACGCTTTGGCATGATGCGATGGCGGTGAGTGTTTAAGCGTAATGCCCTCATCACTGCCTGAGCATTGGCAGAGCTGGCTCGCCGATACGCTAGCAGTGCGCGATCGTGATGGCCTGCTGCGAGTGCCGACCAGCATCGATTCGATGCAGTCCACGCGCGTGCAGCGCGATGGCCATTGGTGCGAAAATTTTTGTAGCAACGACTACCTTGGGCTCGCTGCCGAGCCATTCCTGCAAGAGGCCTTGATCGAAGCGGTGCGTCGCGTTGGCGTTGGTGCTGGCTCGGCCAGCCTAGTCTGTGGCCATCATCGCGAGCACGCAGCGCTCGGCGAAGAGCTGGCGGACTGGCTCGGCGTTGAGGCCGTGCTGTTGTTTGGCAATGGTTATTTAGCCAACCTAGGCGTGCTCACCGGCTTAGCGGGGCGTAATGATGCCATCGTGCAAGATCGTTTAAATCATGCCTCCTTGATTGATGGCGCGGTGGCTTCAGGCGCAAAGCATTTACGCTATAGCCATGCCGACGCTGCTGCTGCCGAGCAGCGCTTAGCGAGCTTACCTGAGAGCATTGCCAAGCGTTTATTGGTCAGCGACGGCGTGTTCAGCATGGATGGCGACATAGCGCCCGTGACCGATTTAGTCGCCGTGGCAAAGCGCCAACAAGCCTTGCTTGTACTGGATGAGGCCCATGCTTTTGGTGTTATTGGTGACGAGGGGTGCGGTAGTGTCTGTCATGCCAAGCTAGGCAATGACGCAGTGCCTTTGCGTATTGGCACGCTAGGTAAAGCCTTCGGTGTTTATGGCGCTTTCGTTGCCGGTCCAAGAGTATTGATCGATGCTTTGCAGCAGTTAGCGCGGCCAGCGATCTATACAACAGCGCTGCCGCCGGCCTTAGCGGCGGTGACCCGAGTGGCATTAAAGCATGTGCGCAATGATCAGTGGCGGCGCGATCAACTACAGGAAAATATTGCGCAGTTTCGCGTTGGTGCATCACAGCAGGGCTGGCAACTAATGCCCAGCGAGACGGCCATCCAGCCGATACTGATTGGCGATACAGTCAACGCCAATAGGTTGAGTGCAGAGCTGCTCGCGCGTGGCTTTTGGGTCAGCAGCATACGGCCGCCGACGGTGCCCGTGGGTAGTGCACGCTTGCGTGTGACGCTGAGCAGCGCGCATAGCTGTGAGACCATTGCCAGCTTACTCAGTGCGCTGGCTGAGTTGGCGCCGCGATTTACTGCGTTAGCTGAACCTGCTTTGCAAAGCTCAGCCTCATCTAAAATCACCTCATGAGCACTGTTGCCTCATGCTAAATCTGAGTTTCTTATGACCGCGTTAATGCTCTATCACGACAGCTATGACAGCACCGGCCCGCTGGGCAGCAATGCGCCAGATTTAGTCTTACTGCATGGCTGGGGTCTGCACACGATAGTCTGGGATCCCGTGGTGCCATTCTTGCTGGAGCGCTACCGAGTAACCGTCATTGATCTGCCGGGGATGGGGCGTAGTCCACTGCCCAATGCGCCGCTAACGCAAGACTCTGTGCTTGCTCAGCTGGCGGCGGTCGCACCAGAAAAAGCGCTGTGGTTGGGCTGGTCTTTCGGTGGTGAGCTGGCCTTGGCATTTGCCGCCAAACATCCCCTGCGAGTAACCGGGCTGATGCTCATCGCGAGCAATCCCTGCTTTGTGCAAACCAAGGACTGGACGCATGCCATGCCGTCTGAAACTTTTGCCGCCTTCGCAAACTTTTTCGATGAAGACCCAGAAGCTACCCTGATTCGTTTTTTATCGCTGCAATGCATGGGTTCGGCGCGTGCCAAAGCCGACATCCGCTTCCTACAGGAAATCATGTACTTCCATGGCTTGCCTGCGCCACGAGCCCTGCGCGAAGGCTTGCAACTACTACACGATATGGATTTGCGTGGGGCATTCAGTCAGTTAAAAGCGCCGGTATCGGTGTTGTTAGGTCGCCATGATCAGCTAGTGCCGGCGTTAGTCGCCGATGATTTAAGCGCACTTCGGCCTGGCCTGCCTTTACGCATCTTGGAGGGCAGTGGGCATGTGCCATTTTTGGCGCAGCCCGAGGCATTTGAGCAAGCTGTGAGCGAGCTATTAGCCGAGATGGGCATTGCTTAGTCAGCCATCGAGCAATTGGCAAAGCACGGTCGCCCGGCACTTCCAACGCGCCGCCACTAGCTATGCCGATGTTTCTGAGCTTCAGCAGGCCTCCATGCATGACCTCTTAGTAGCTGAGTGCTGCGCGCAGGGTCTGGTTTTGGAGCTAGGCGCAGGCCAAGGCCAGCTAGCATCAGCCATTGCCGCTCGCCCTTCAGTGTCATCATTAATAGCGCTAGACATTAGCGAGGCCATGCTGACAACTGCGCCAGCGCAGGCCAATATTTCACGTGTGGTGGCGTCGGCATTAGCCATTCCATTGATGGACCACAGCATTGACACCATTGTCAGTCATTTTGCTCTGCACTGGTGCTTAGCGCCCTCTGCAGTCGCTGCCGAGATGCATCGTGTTATTCGCCGCGATGGCCGCGTGCAATTAGCTATTCCGCTAGCGGGCAGCCTGGCGCCACTACATGGAGAGCAGGGCGATGGCGCTTTATTATTACCACTGAGTGAATGGCAGCGTGCCTTCACGGGCGCAAGCGCCAGCCAACAAGCAGATACGCCTTTAACTGCCTCCGCTTGTCTTGGTGCAGCTTGGCATTGTGAACATGACAGCGTAAAAGACTATTCGCGCCACTTTCGATCAGCCTCAGAATGGCTGAGTTATTTACGCGCCATGGGCGTCACTGCTAAGCCCAAAGGTCAGTCGGGGTTGGCAGGGAGGAAGGGTTATCAATCGCTGCTGGCCCATCTTGAAAAGGCAGTTGAGCCAGCAGGCATCCCATTCACGTTTAAAGTGTGGCACGCACAGTTTAGGGCTCTCTAGTTAATCATGCATTGGCTCGCTGCCTATCGAAAATCAGCAGTAATTAAGCACGTTGGAGTAGGGCATGGCGGCATTTTTCATCACCGGCACAGACACCGATATCGGTAAAACCTATGTCGCAGTAGCACTGCTTAATGCAGCAAATCAAGCAGGTTTTAGCACGCTCGGCCTGAAGCCAGTAGCCGCTGGTTGTGAGGCCACGCTCGATGGCCTACGCAATAGCGATGCTCTGGCGTTGCAGGTAGCGAGCAGCATTAGTCTCAGCTATGAAGAGATCAATCCGGTTGCGTTGCCGGCAGCTTGCGCGCCACATTTGGCCGCAGCCGAGGCCGGTCGGCGCTTAACTATCGATCAGCTGTCGGGCTTTTGCCGTGGCAGCCTAAGCCATCGTGCCGATTTCGCCATAATCGAAGGCGCTGGCGGATGGCGCGTGCCCATTAATGATCGTGAAATGCTAAGCGCCTTACCGAAAGCCTTAGGTGTGCCTGTAGTTTTAGTTGTTGGCATGCGTTTGGGTGCGCTCAACGCGGCATTTTTATCGGCCGAAGCGATTTTGAAAGATGGTCTGCGTTTGGTCGGCTGGGTAGCTAATATTATTGATCCCGATATGCTCAAGCTTGAGGACAATATTGAAGCGCTCAGGCGCTGGTTGCCGGCCCCCTGTTTGGGTGTTTTGCCTTGGGCGCCTGAGGCCGATACAGCAGCGACGGCTAGCCATTTAGATTTAACGGCTTTAAGCCTTAAGTCGCGACCGAGCAGTCAGTAATTGCTGAAATGACCAGTGTTTGTCCTAGAGAAACTAGGACAACGGGATGAATACACTGAGTTTGTCGTTGATACACTAAATGACAGAAAGCGTGAATGGTCGGTCACATATCGCACTGTGTGATTGATGAAATCTTTACTACACTGTGTAGACTTCAGGCGAGAGCTGTTTGTGTTTTAAGCGTATTTTTCGCTCTTTAGTCTGTTAAATAAAACTCTATGCTGTGCTCTTTGCACCGCAGACAAAAAGGAATATCTCATGGCATTTCAATACAAAGCGCCACAGCGCGACATGCAGTTTGTGATGCACGACATGTTGGGTTTAGAAAATCTCTATGCCGGCCTGCCAAAGTTTAGCGAAACCAATCGCGAACTCATCGACAGTATCGTGGAAGCTGGTGCCCAATTCTGCGAAGGCGAGCTTGCTCCTCTGAACCGCTCAGGCGACGAAGAAGGCTGCCATTTCGACAATGGCGTGGTGACCACGCCGAAAGGCTTTAAAGAAGCCTATGCCAAATACGTCGAGCTGGGTTTCGGTTCTTTAGCGGCTGAAGAAGCTCATGGCGGCCAAGGCCTGCCTCCCACTATTGGCGTTGCCATGAGTGAGATGATGGGCACAGCGAACTGGTCATTTGGTATGTACCCTGGCTTGTCGCATGGCGCCATCAACACGGTGGAAGCACACGGTACGCCTGAGCAAAAAGATGTGTATTTGACCAAGCTAGTTTCGGGCGAATGGACGGGCACTATGTGCTTAACCGAATCGCATGCCGGCTCTGACTTAGGCCTGATTCGTACGAAAGCTGAGCCTCAAGCGGATGGTTCTTATGCCATCACTGGCAACAAGATTTTCATCTCGGCTGGTGAGCATGACCTCGCAGAAAACATCATCCACATCACGCTAGCTCGTCTGCCAGATGCGCCAAAGGGTACTAAAGGTATTTCTTTGTTCATCGTGCCTAAGTTCATGCCCGATGGCACACGTAACACAGTGGCTTGCGGCTCAATTGAGCACAAAATGGGTATCAAAGCGTCGGCAACCTGTGTGATCAACTTTGATGGTGCTAAAGGCTTCTTAATTGGCCCACCAAACCGCGGTTTAAACTGCATGTTCACGTTTATGAACACTGCTCGTATCGGCACTGCTATTCAAGGTTTGGCTGCTGCTGAAGGCTCGTTCCAAGGCGCTCTAGAATACGCCCGCGATCGTTTGGCCATGCGCGCCTTGACTGGCCCTGCTGCGCCAGAAAAAGAAGCTGACCCGATCATTGTGCATCCCGCTGTGCGTCAAATGTTGCTGACGCAAAAAGCTTTTGCTGAAGGCGGCCGTTTGCTGTGCTACTGGCTGTCGACACAAAATGATGTCATTCAAGGCACCGATAACGATGACACGAAAAAGCAAGCTGATGAGCTGCTGTCGTTCTTGACACCAATCGCTAAAGCATTCATGACTGAAACTGGCTATGAAGCTGCCAATCATGGCGTGCAAGTCTATGGTGGTCACGGTTTTATCCGCGAATGGGGCATGGAACAAATCGTCCGAGATACGCGTATTGCTTTGCTCTATGAGGGCACAACAGAGATTCAAGCGCTTGATCTGCTTGGCCGTAAAGTGTTGCAGTCACAAGGCGCTATGCTACGTAACTTCACCAAAATCGTGCATAAGTTCTGCGAAGCCAACAAAGACAATGCCGACATGGCACAGTTCATTGAGCCACTGTCTGCTGTGAACAAAGAGTGGGGCGATCTGACCATGAAGATTGGCATGAAAGCCATGCAGAATCCAAACGAAGCCGGCGCTGCTGCAGTCGACTACATGATGTTCTCGGGCTATGCCACTTTGGCTTACTTGTGGGCATGGATGGCGCAAGTCGCGCAGTCGAAATTGGCTGCAGGCGAGGGCGATGCTGCGTTCTATCAAGCGAAAATCAAAACCGCACAGTTCTACTTCCAAAAGCTGTTGCCACGCACCAAGTCGCATGCCGCCATCATCGAAACCGGTGGTGATGTGCTAATGCAAATGGACTCGGAAGCGTTCGCGTTCTAAAGTTGCACACATGCTGTAAGTGAACGAGGGCCCGCAGATGCGGGCTTTCGTCTTTATATTGCTGCCTTCGTGGGCGGCGTCGATATAATTTTAGGAAGGCCACCATGCCCGTATTTAAAGCTCCGCTGCGTGATATGCGTTTTATCCTCGATGATGTTTTTCAAGCCACTGATCTATGGGCACGCTTACCGGCGCTAGCCGATGTCGTCGATCGCGACACCGTCGATGCCATTCTCGAAGAAGCGGGTAAGTTTAACGAGCAAGTGGTGTTTCCACTGAACCGTAGCGGTGATGAAGAAGGTGCGGTATTTAGCGATGGCAAAGTGACCACGCCAGCAGGCTTCAAAGATGCCTTCACGCAATACGGTGATGGCGGTTGGATTGGTCTTGGTGCCGACCCTCGCTGGGGCGGCCAAGGCATGCCAAAAATGGTCACGGTGATGACCGAAGAGATTATTTTCGGCGCTAACCCATCGTTTGCTCTGTATCCATTGCTGGGCATTGGCGCCGCTTTAGCAATGTCGCAACACGCC
This sequence comes from Perlucidibaca sp., assembly GCA_041612115.1. GTDB lineage: Bacteria > Pseudomonadota > Gammaproteobacteria > Pseudomonadales > Moraxellaceae > Perlucidibaca. The sequence continues at coordinate 5,532 of JBFJJU010000002.1, read as the reverse complement.
AGCGATGAGCTGAATCAACGCTATTTGCCAAAGATTTACACGGGCGAATGGGCTGGCACTATGTGTCTTACCGAGCCACATGCCGGCACCGACTTAGGCATCATCAAAACCAAGGCTGTGCCACAGGCTGATGGCTCATATGACATCACCGGCACGAAGATTTTCATCACCGGCGGCGAGCATGATCTGAGCAGCAATATCATCCATTTGGTATTGGCTAAACTGCCTGATGCACCCGCTGGCTCAAAAGGTATTTCGCTATTCGTGGTGCCGAAGTTCTTGGTCAATGAGGACGGCAGTGTTGGTGCACGCAACCCAGTGTCGGCGGGCAGCATTGAGCACAAAATGGGCATCAAGGCCTCAGCTACGTGCGTGATGAATTTCGACGCCGCCAAAGGCTGGTTAGTTGGTGAGCTTAACCAAGGCCTAGCCGCGATGTTTGTGATGATGAACTACGAGCGTTTGTCGATGGGCCTGCAAGGCATTGGTGCCTCCGAAGTGGCTTATCAAAATGCCGCTGCTTACGCTAAAGATCGCCTGCAGGGTCGTTCAGCTAAAGGCGCAGCTCAACCTGAAAAGCCAGCCGATAGCATCTTGGTACATCCCGATGTGCGCCGTATGCTGCTGAAAGTGCGAGCTCATAATGAGGCCGGCCGTTGCTTCGCCATGTATGTATCAAAGTACCTAGATTTGGCTAAATACAGCGATGATACTGAAGAGCGTGCGCAGGCCGCTGATCGCGTTGCCCTAATGACGCCGGTGGCAAAAGCCTTCCTCACCGACAAAGCATTTGAAGCTTGTGTCGATGCTCAGCAAGTCTTTGGCGGCCACGGCTATGTGCGCGAATGGGGCATGGAGCAGTTAGTTCGTGACACTCGTATTGCGCAAATTTATGAAGGTACCAATGGCGTTCAAGCCATGGATTTAGTCGGTCGTAAATTAGTGAAAAACCGCGGTGCGTTTGTCCATGGCTATCTGACCGAAGTGCGTGAGCTTATTGCGCAACTGCAGGGCGACACAGGTTTAAGTGCTATGGCGCAAGCAACTGCCGATGCCGTCGATGCGATTGCTCAAGCAACCGATGATTTGATTGCCGCTAGTGCGCAAAACGCCGATGAAGTGAATGCCGCCGCCGTAGACTTCTTGCATGCCTTTGGCCTGCTTTGCTATGCGCATATGTGGCTAATGATGCTGCAAGCATCGCAAGGTAAAACTGACGATTTCTATGCCGATAAACGCCGTGTCGGTGCGTTTTTCTATAGCCGAATGTTGCCGGAGCTAGAGATGCGTTTGGCCTTTATCCGCGGTGGAGCCGCACCACTAATGGCTTTGGCTGCTGAAAGCTTCTGAATAATGGCTACTTTTTAGCCACTATTCAGTAACTTAACTACTGTAATTGGCACTAGAAACTGAGCTCTCGGTGTGACAGCCTGACATTAGGCAGTCCACTGGGAGGGACAGTCGTGAAAACTCTACAACATTGGCTAATTGGCTTCTCGCTGCTGCTCTCTGCGCAGTCGCCGGCCTATGCCGCAGACTTCGCGCCTAGCGCTGAGTCAGAGCCCTGTATTGCGCGTGACAGCGCTGGCGACCTGTTGGGCTGGGCAGATTATCCGCATTGCCTGATTGAGCTGCGTGCGCAGTCTAGCGTGCGCTGGTTCGATGATTGGCTAGGTCATGCCGATATGGATGACAACGCATCAATAGCCTTGCGCGCCATTTCTGAAATCACGGTCGATGATAAGGGTGATTTAACCGCTGCCCTGCGCTTGCGTGCGCAAGTTGCATTGCCACGCTTGAGTAAACGCCTATCGCTAGTGTTTGAAGATGAGAGCAAAGAAACCAGCTCTCTACGCAGCATTCCTAGCGTCAATGAATCAGTTCTAGCATTGCGCTGGCTGGTTTTAAATTTAGAGCGCATGCGCATCGAGACCGATGCGGGTGTGCGCTCTGGCCCTGACCTTTTTGTGCGCGGCCGCTTCGCCACTTCCTACGCCTTTACACCAGATGATCAAGTACGTTTCGCCCAAAGCCTACGCTACGGCGCTAAGGAAAAAGTGCGTGCCATCAATACCATTGACTACAGCCACGCCTTACAGGACAACAGCGTGTTTTCGCTCTATCACCAATTGGACTTTCAGCAAGACAATGACGCGGATGGCGCATTTTGGTCACGAGGAGCTGTCCTCAGCCGTGGGCTCACTCCAGAAAGTAGTGCGGCCTTTGGTGTTGGGCAAGAAGGTGTGAGCGAGGGCTGGCAAGAGCAGTCGCGCTATGTATGGCTGCGTTATCGCCAGCAGTTTTTACGCGACTGGCTGTTTTACGAAGTTGAGCCAAGGCTAACGCAGACGCGTGATCGAGATTGGGATACGCTACCGTCATTGACCCTGAGACTTGAGGTGCATTTCGGCCATCAGCGCCGTGATAAGCCTGAGCGGGTAGCCTTTTTTCCAAGCTTAGATGATCGTTAATGACTGCAACAGACTCTCTGCCCGCCAAGCAGCCAGCTTGGCTAGGCGGCTTCGATGAGCATGTGCGATGGGGTTTAAACTCCAGCACTGACAGCGCTTATTGGCTACAGCAATACACCGTTATTCACCCTCTACGCCGGCAAGCGCAGCTGCGCGTGGCCTTGGCTTTATTCTCTCGCGATGGCCAACCGCGTGTGCATTGTCTGCATGATGAACGCAGCCTAGCAGGCGCTGATTTATCTCGTTGGCGTGAGCGCGGTGACTGGGCCACGACCGAGCACAGTTGGCCATCGGGTAGCTTTATAAGCGAGCGTGATGGTGTGCAACGAGCACGCTTTTTCGGCGCCGATGGCCAAGCGCAAACCACTAGCAGCAGTGTTTTACAGGTAGCGAGTCGCAGCATTCTACGCAGTCCGCTAGGTGCACTTAAAGCCCAAGCCCACACACGCGATGGCCACTGGCAAATCACACCATCGAGCAAAAGCAGTGCATCGCCTATAGCCCTCGATGGCCGTGCCGAAGGTGGCCAATGGCAGTGCCATAGCCGCCTTGCTGCCATGGGCAGCGCGCAGCTGCAATGCGTCAATTTCGATGGCCAGACTAAGGCTAGCGTCGTCGCTATGGGGCAATGGTTAGCGCCAGCACTGGGGCGGCGTGCACCATTGACTATTGCGCAAGCGCAAGTCAGCGTTGGCGGTCGAGATTATTGCTTTGATCGCTGGATGCCGAATGCTACGACGGATGCGCCCGAGTTTGCTGATTATCGCTGGATGGCAACGCTAGTTAACGACGATTTCCGCCTGCATATACACGCCGATGGCGGCAATCCGCGCATTACGCCGTGGCTGGCATTAGAGGATGAGCGAAATCGCTGGTTGGCGCGCACCTTGCGTGTCACGCCATTTGCGAGCTTACGTCTGCGCATTTACCCGCGAGGCAGTGAGCAGGCCTATATCGACTTGCGTAGCGAGCAATGCCTACTGCAAACCGTACTACCTTAAACAACAAGGCCAGCGCAAAGGCTGGCCTTGTTAATTTGAGTGCCACTTAGCCGCGTAATGCCGCTTAGCCGCGTAATGCCGCTTCGGCGACGGTTACCGCTGTCATGTTGACGATACGACGGACAGTCGATGTTGGCGTCAAGATGTGCACAGGGCGACGAGCACCTAGCAGGATGGGACCAATCGTCACGCCATTTCCGCTGGATGTTTTCAGCAGGTTAAAGGCTATATTGGCGGCATCTAAGTTCGGCATGATGAGCAGGTTAGCAGGGCCTTTCAAACGCGAGTTTGGCAGAACCTTGTTGCGAATATGCTCATTTAGCGCAGCATCGCCATGCATCTCACCATCAACCTCTAAGTCCGGCGCACACTCTCTTAGTAGAGCAAAAGCATCGCGCATTTTACGTGCGCTCGGATTGTCATCGGTGCCGAAATTGGAGTGCGACAACAGTGCTACTTTTGGTGTCAGACCAAAATTGCGCACGACTTCAGCGGCCTTAAGCGTGATGTCAACGAGCTGCTCAGCAGTAGGGTCTGGATTGACATAGGTGTCGGTAATAAACAGCGTCATGTCTTGCAGCATGAGCACATTCAGTGCGGCATAGTTTTGCGCGTCATCAGACAGGCCGACAACTCGACTGACATAGCGTAAGTGAAGGTCGTAGTTGGCGAAGGTGCCGCAAATCATGCCATCGACATCGCCGAAATGGACGAGTAGTGAACCAATCAACGTGGTGCGGCGACGTACTTCGCGCATGGCTAATTCTTGACCAATACCGCGACGCTCCATCAATGATAGATAGTGCTTCCAGAACTCTTCGTAGCGCGCGATATTATCTTGATCAACGATTTCAACATCGTGACCAGGACGAATACGTAAGCCTAATGCCTTGATTTGATCATTGATGTCGTTGGTGCGGCCAATCAGTACGGGGAAGGCGATGCCTTCATCGACAGCGATCTGCGCCGCACGGAGCACACGAGGATCTTCACCTTCGCAGTAGGCAATACGCTTGGGCGATGCTTTTGCGGCCGCAAATACCGGCTTCATCAAGAAGGCTGAGTTGTAGACAAACTCAGACAGGCGTTGACGATAAGCCGCGAAGTCGGTGATGGGTCGAGTGGCAGCACCGGAGTCCATTGCCGCCTGTGCAACTGCAGGAGCGATAGCCATGATTAGGCGCGGGTCAAGTGGGCCTGGGATCAGGTATTCGCGACCAAAGCTGCTGGGCGAACCACTGTAGGCGGCAGAGTCAGACGATTCCACATGCGCCATTTTAGCGATGGCATGGACGCAGGCGATTTTCATTTCTTCGTTGACGGTGGTCGCGCCAGAGTCAAGCGCGCCACGGAAAATATACGGGAAGCACAGGGCGTTATTAACTTGGTTTGGGTAATCCGAACGGCCAGTTGCGATGATTGCATCTGGACGCACCGCTTTCGCTAGCTCAGGCAGAATCTCAGGTGTTGGGTTGGCCAAAGCGAAAATGATCGGGTCGGCCGCCATTTCTTTCACCATGTCTTGCGTGACGATGCCTGCCGTTGAAAGGCCCAAGAACATGTCTGCGCCGGGGAATACATCGGCCAGGGTGCGGGCATCGGTTTCTTGTGCATAGCTTTGTTTGCTAGCGTCTAAATTTGTACGACCAGTGTGGACAACACCTTTAGAGTCGATAACAAAAATATTGCTGCGAGTTGCGCCTAATGACACCAGCAAGTTCAAGCAGGAGATGGCTGCAGCGCCAGCACCTGAGCAAATGATTTTGATGTCTTCGATCTTTTTCTTCGATAGCAGTAGTGCGTTCAATAAGCCTGCACCAACGATAATCGATGTGCCGTGCTGGTCATCATGAAAGACGGGGATTTTGCAGCGTTCGCGCAGCTTTTTCTCGATGTAGAAGCACTCGGGTGCTTTGATGTCTTCGAGATTGATGCCACCGAATGTGGGTTCTAATGACGCGATGATGTCGACGAGTTTGTCGGGGTCGCGCTCATTGATCTCGATATCGAAAACGTCGATGCCGGCGAATTTTTTAAAGAGAACACCCTTGCCTTCCATG
>JBFJJU010000001.1:0-81422 GCA_041612115.1 Perlucidibaca sp. | reverse complement strand
CATTGAAAACGTAGCCTGTGAAATGGCGGCGCGTATGGTGGCTATGAAATCAGCTACAGATAACGCCGGTGATTTGATCCGTAACTTGCAGTTGGTTTACAACAAGGTACGTCAGGCAGCCATTACCCAAGAAATTTCCGAAATCGTTGGTGGTGCCGCGGCCGTTTAAGCCGCGCATTACTGCAGATAGCATTACGAGTTTTAGAGGATAGCCCCATGAGCAGCGGTCGTATTGTCCAGATTATCGGCGCCGTCATCGACGTCGAATTCCCGCGTGATAACGTACCCAGGGTTTATGATGCCCTGAAAGTTGGCGCGACAGGAACAACTTTAGAAGTTCAGCAACAGCTGGGCGACGGCGTCGTGCGTACGATTGCCATGGGTTCAACCGAGGGCCTGAAGCGTGGTCTAGATGTTGCTAACTCTGGCGGTCCTATCAGCGTTCCGGTGGGTCAGGGCACGCTGGGCCGCATCATGAACGTACTCGGTGAGCCAGAAGATGAAGGCGAAGCCGTGGTTTGCGACACCAAAATGTCGATTCACCGCAAAGCGCCGTCGTATGACGAGCAGGCTGGTGGTACTGACTTGCTAGAAACAGGCATCAAAGTTATCGACTTGCTTTGCCCGTTCGCCAAAGGCGGTAAGGTCGGCCTGTTCGGCGGTGCTGGTGTTGGTAAAACCGTGAACATGATGGAGTTGATCAACAACATTGCTAAAGCGCACAGCGGCTTGTCCGTGTTCGCCGGTGTTGGTGAGCGTACTCGTGAAGGCAACGACTTTTATCACGAGATGAAAGACTCAGGCGTTCTCGACAAAGTAGCCATGGTTTACGGTCAGATGAACGAGCCACCCGGCAACCGTCTGCGCGTAGCGTTGACTGGCTTGACGATGGCTGAGTACTTCCGTGACGAAAAAGGCGAAGACGGCAAAGGCCGTGACGTTCTGCTATTCGTCGACAACATCTACCGCTACACACTGGCAGGTACCGAAGTGTCGGCTCTGTTGGGTCGTATGCCATCAGCAGTGGGCTACCAGCCTACATTGGCTGAAGAGATGGGCGTTCTGCAAGAGCGTATTACCTCGACGAAAAATGGTTCGATTACTTCGATCCAAGCTGTATATGTTCCTGCCGATGACTTGACTGACCCATCGCCAGCCACCACCTTTGCTCACTTAGACGCTACTGTCGTGTTGTCGCGTGATATCGCATCGCTAGGTATTTACCCAGCGGTTGATCCACTCGACTCAACGTCGCGTCAGCTCGACCCATTGGTTGTTGGCGATGAGCATTACGAAGTGGCTCGCGGCGTGCAAAACGTGCTGCAGCGTTACAAAGAGCTGAAAGACATCATCGCGATTTTGGGTATGGACGAGCTTTCGGAAGATGACAAACTGGTCGTCTACCGTGCCCGTAAAATCCAACGCTTCCTGTCGCAGCCTTTCCACGTTGCCGAAGTTTTCACCGGTGCACCTGGTAAGTATGTATCGCTGAAAGAAACCATTCGTGGCTTCAAAGGTATCTTGGCTGGCGATTACGACAGCCTGCCAGAGCAAGCGTTCTACATGGTCGGTGGTATCGAAGAAGCCGTCGAGAAATCCAAAAAGCTGTAAGTTGCTAAAGCCTGCGGCTTAGCAGCTGAGGCTTAGGAGTAAGACATGGCGAAAACGATTCATTGCGATATCGTCAGTGCGAAAGAGTCGATTTTTGCTGGTGCTGCGACCTTGGTCGTGGCACACGGCACGCTCGGCGACGTCGGCATTACCCCTGGTCATGCCCCGTTGTTGTCGCAACTGGCCCCAGGTCCAGTGCGGATCATGAGTGAAGCAGGTGATGAGCTTGTGTATTACGTATCTGGCGGTGTGATTGAAGTGCAGCCAAATGTAGTAACTATTTTGGCTGATACCGCCCTGCGTGCTGCCGATATGGACGAGGCTGCGGCCTTGGAAGCTCGTAAGCATGCACAAGAAGCGCTGACTAATCAGAAAAGTGAGATGGATACTTCAGTGGCCCTTGCATCTCTAGCTGAGGCAGCTGCCCAGCTGCGTACATTGCAAGCGATGAAAAATCGCAGCGGTCGCGGTTAAGCTCGCAAGCGTAATTGGCAAAAAAAGACAGCTTAGGCTGTCTTTTTTTTTGCCTGTAAATAAATGTGGCATAAGTAGCCAGTCTTGATGCTCGCAGACCCAGATAATCCGTGCTAAAACTCTAAACACAATAACAGCATAAAGACGTTGGAGTACCACGTGAAAACGGTGATGCAAGTACTGCAGGGAAAATCCAATCAAGCAACCTATACCATCACGCCACAAGCGACTGTGCTTGAGGCTATTAGCTTAATGGCCGACAAAGGTATTGGTGCTCTGATCGTAGCTGAAGGCGATCGCATGGTTGGTATCGTCAGCGAACGAGACTATGCACGGAAAGTTGTGCTCATGGAGCGATCCTCATACAACACTCTGGTCCGCGACATCATGACTGGGACTGTATTAGCAGTAACGGCAGAAGAAACAACAGAGCGTTGCATGGGCATTATGACCGAAAAGCGGATGCGTCATTTGCCTGTGTTAAACGGCGAAAATATCATCGGTATTGTTTCTATTGGTGATTTAGTCAAAGAGGTTATTTCAGAACAGCAGCAAATCATTGAACACTTAGAGCAATATATTCGCGGAGAATAATGGCTTGTCGAATGGCCTTAAAATAGCACTGCGGCAAATCTAAGCAGTTCGTGTAAAATGCGCGCCATTGCAGCAATAGAGCAGTTGGTACCATGGCACTACAGGTCGTTATTTTAGCCGCAGGCAAAGGCACGCGCATGCGCTCAGCGCTACCCAAAGTTATGCAGCCCTTGGCAGGCAAGCCATTGCTTGCGCACGTGTTAGACGCCAGCAGAATGCTTGGGGCCGAGCGCCCAATTGTAGTCTATGGCCATGGTGGCGATGTTGTGCAACAAGCCTTCGCTAACGATGCTATTGACTGGGTTCTACAGGCTGAGCAAAAAGGCACGGGTCATGCGGTGCTTGTGGCGCTACCAGTACTTGGGAAAGCGGGTAATACGCTAATTTTATACGGCGATGTCCCTCTATTATCCGTTAGCACATTGCAGCGCTTACTCGCGGTTTGCGAAGGCAAAAATGAGCTCGGATTACTCACTGTCACGCTCGATAATCCTACCGGCTATGGCCGCATTGTGCGTGAAGCTGGCAGGGTGTCCCGTATCGTTGAGCAGAAAGATGCAAATGCCGATGAGCTACTTATTAAAGAGGTAAATACGGGTATTTTATGCGTGCCTAATGCTTTATTGCATAAATGGCTGCCAGAGCTACGCAATGCTAATTCGCAAGGCGAATACTATTTAACTGATTTAATTGGCATGGCTAGTACCGAAAATGTGGCGGTAACAGCTGTGCATCCTGACACGCCGTGGGAAGTAGAAGGCGTCAATGATAAGCTGCAATTAGCGACACTTGAGCGTGTCTGGCAACGAGCACAAGCCGACACGTTACTTCGCGCCGGTGTAACCATAATCGATCCAGCGCGCGTAGATATTCGCGGCGAATTAGTCCATGGCCAAGATGTGCTGCTTGAGCCTAATGTGCAGATTAATGGTCGAGTAGTGCTCGGCGATGGTGTGCAGATTGGCATGGGCTCGGTGCTTAGCAACTGTGTGGTTGCCGCTAAGACTATTATCAAACCTTATAGCATCGTTGACTCGGCAACTATTGGCGAGCGCGTGCAAATAGGCCCATTCGCACGCATCCGCCCAGGCAGCGACTTAGGCGCTGATGTGCATATTGGTAACTTCGTAGAAACTAAAGCTACGCGCATGGGTGCAGGCTCCAAAGCCAATCATCTCACATACTTAGGTGATGCCATTATTGGTAGCGGCTCGAATATTGGCGCAGGCACGATTACCTGCAATTACGACGGCGCGAATAAGCACCTAACCAGCATCGGCGACAATGTATTCATTGGCAGCAATAACTCATTGGTGGCACCGGTTGAAATTGCTTCAAATGCAACCACGGGCGCAGGTTCAACAATTACCAAATCAGTAGCTCAGGCAACACTTGCGGTGAGTCGCGCCAAGCAAATCACTCTAGACGGTTGGCAGCGCCCGACTAAAAAAACGACAAAATAAGGATATCGGTATGTGCGGAATTGTAGGTGCGATTGGAGAGCGTAACGTCGCTGAGGTTTTGATTGAGGGTTTACGCCGTCTCGAGTATCGCGGCTATGACTCCGCTGGCCTAGCCGTTATCAATGATGCAGACATAATTCGTGAACGCGAAACTGGCAAAGTGCAGGCGCTTGCCGATGTGAGTGGCCATGTGCATGGCCATTTGGGCATCGCTCACACACGTTGGGCTACACATGGCGCGCCAACACAAGATAACGCTCACCCGCATCGTTCAGGTGATATTGCGGTAGTGCACAACGGCATTATTGAAAACTATGAGTCTTTGCGCGAGCGCTTGAAGGCGGAGGGTTTTGTCTTCACCTCGCAAACCGATACCGAAGTTGTGCCGCATTTGATTCAGTCAGAGCTGCGTAAAAACCCAGACTTTATGGCTGCAGTGAAGGCCGCGGTAGCTCAGCTGCATGGTGCTTTTGCCTTGGGCATAATTCGCGCTAATGAGCCTTCGCGCTTGCTCGCCGTACGCCAAGGTTCGCCTTTGGTGGTCGGTATCGGCATCGGTGAAAACTTTATTAGTTCTGATCAACTCGCACTTTTGCCAGTGACAAACCGTTTTATTTACTTGGAAGAGGGCGACTTCATTGAAGTTTGTGCCAAGCAAGTCACGATTTGGAATGGCCGCGGTGTTGAAGTCCGGCGCCCAATTGTGGAGTTAGATGCCACGTTGCACGCGAGTAGCAAAGCTGGCTACAAGCACTATATGCTGAAAGAAATTTACGAGCAGCCGCTAGCGATTGAGCGCACTTTAGCTGGTCGTGTTAGTCAAGGAAAAGTGGCTATTGATGCCTTTGGTCCGCAGGCTGCTGCTCTACTAGCCAAGGCTCGTCACATTCAAATCTTGGCTTGCGGCACGAGCTATCACGCCGGTTTTGTGGCGAAATATTGGCTTGAGGCGATTGCTGGTATTTCCTGTCACGTTGAGGTGGCAAGTGAGTTCCGCTATCGCACGACAGTGCTGCCAGCAGATACTTTGCTAGTGACTATTTCGCAATCAGGTGAGACAGCAGACACATTGGCCGCTTTACGCGAGGTTAAATCGCGTGCCATGGGCTCGCTTTGTATTTGCAACGTGCCGACATCGACCTTGGTGCGCGAGTCTGACCTAGCGTTCATTACTCATGCGGGGCCAGAAATTGGCGTGGCATCGACTAAAGCATTTACAACGCAATTAGTTGCTTTGATGCTTTTGGTGCTAGCCGCTGGCCGTCAGCAAGGTAATTTGAGTGCTGAGCGCGAACAAGACATCGTCACCCAATTGCAGGGTTTGCCAGCATTGGTGGATCAAGTACTAGCAATGGATCCTGCCATTGAGCGCATCGCTGATGAGTTTGCCGATAAGCATCACACGCTATTTTTAGGTCGCGGCACACAGTATCCGGTTGCGATGGAAGGTGCTTTGAAGCTGAAGGAAATTTCGTATATTCACGCCGAGGCTTATCCAGCCGGTGAACTTAAGCATGGCCCGCTGGCCTTGGTTGATCACGATATGCCAGTGGTTGCTGTGGCACCGAAAAATGATCTCATCGATAAGCTAAAGTCGAACCTGCAGGAAGTTCGAGCTCGCGCAGGTGTGCTCTATGTCTTTGCTGACCAGAATGCAGATGTACGCGAAGAGCTAGGCATTAAGGTGTTTTCCATGCCAACGGTTGCCGATGAGGTTGCGCCGATTCTCTACACGATTCCATTGCAGTTATTGTCCTACCACGTGGCAATTACTAAAGGTACTGATGTTGATCAGCCGCGCAATTTGGCGAAATCGGTCACTGTAGAGTAAAAGTCGCTATGCGTGAGCGCCATTGGTTTTGGCGCTCACGCTTTCTTACAGCTCTATCCCGCTTAAAAACGAAGGTTGTTGGCGCTCTGCCAGAGCCTGCTCGCGCAACAGCAACTCCATGGCCTCTGCAGTCACTGGCCGACTGATCAAATAGCCTTGCACGATATCGCAGCGCTCCTGCTCCAAGAAGTGATAGTGCTCTGCTGTTTCCACGCCCTCAGCAACTACTTTCATGCCGAGCTCGTGGGCCATGGTAATGATGGCACGCACGATGGCACCATCTTCATTCTGCGAACCAACATCGCAGATAAAGGCTTGGTCTATCTTTAAAATATCGAGTGGGAAGCGGCGTAGATGACTCAACGACGAATAGCCCGTGCCGAAGTCATCGAGGGCTATGCTCACGCCCATACGGCGAATTTGCTTGAATAAGCTAATGGCTAAATCTGGATCATCCATCAGTGATGTTTCAGTTAGCTCAATTTCCAGCTGTCTAGCGTTAAGGCCGCTATCATCGAGCGCCTGCTCAAGCAGCTGCAGCAAATTACCTTTGTGCAGCTGCTGTGGCGGTATGTTAACTGCGACATGGAGCTTGCCAAGGCCAGCATCAGTCCACGCTTTAAGCTGCGTAGTTGCTTGGGCCAAAACGCGCTCAGTAATGACCGAAATCAGCCCTGTTTCTTCAGCCAGCGGGATAAACTTGCCCGGATGCAAAAGGCCTAGTGTTGGGTGTTGCCAGCGAACCAAAGCCTCCATGCCGACAATGCGCTGACTGGCCAGCGACAGTTTCGGTTGGTAATGCACAACAAATTCATCGCGGAAAATGGCTTTGCGCAGACTATTTTCTAAATGCAGCTGCTCGACAGTGGCGCTGCGCATATCGGGGCTATAGCGTCGCCATTGGTTGCCACCTAGGCGCTTGGCTTGCTGCATGGCGAGGTCGGCGTGATTGATTAAAATGGCTAGCTCACGGCCGTGCTCGGGGAATTCGCAGATGCCCAAGGAGGCACCTAAAAGCAGCTCATGATCGCCAATGCGGAATGGCGCACGCAGGCTACCAATGACCTCTTCGCTCAGGCGCTCGAGATCGTCATTACTGTGGACATCGGGGAAAATCAGCGCGAATTCATCCCCGCCAATACGCGCTAAGGTGTCGAGCTTGCTACCAAGCTCGGTGAGGCGGCGGCCGGTTTCGCGCAAAATACTATCTCCAACCTCAAAGCCTAGCGACTCATTGACCTGCCGGAAGCGATCAAGGTTGATGAATATCAGTCCTACGCGACTCTGTGTGTCACGGGCATCACTTATGGCGGCATGCAGGCGATTACGGAATTGGCGACGATTAGTCAGCTGAGTGAGGCGATCATAGTTAGCTAAGTAGTCGAGCTTACGCTGAGTCTCTTCGGCTTCACGCTCGCGGGTGATGTCTCGGCGTGTGCCAAGCATGCGCTCTGGCTTGCCCTGTGCAGTCCAGCTCACCACTCGGCCGCGATCCTCCACCCACACCCAGTGACCACGCGCGTGCTTGATACGATAACGCGCTTCGAAGCGCGGCGTGCGACGGCGTAAATGGCGGATAATATTGCGCTTTACTAAGCGAATGTCGTCTGGATGTACTAAGCCATTAGCGACTTCAAGTAGCTTGCGATTACCAATACCTTCGCAGCCTAGCAACGGCTCAAGATTAGTGTGAGTGATTTCCTGGTCAATAATATGCCAGTCCCACAGTGCAATACCGGATGCTTCGATAGCTAGAGTTAGGCCTTCTTGGCTTTCCATAAGTGCCTGGGTTCTCTGTGCCACGCGCTGCTCAAGCTCTTCATTTAGATTTTGTAGTTGCGTCTCGGCGACAGCGCGAGTGTTCACTTCGCGAGCCAGCAAACGGTTGGTGTCTAGGGTGCGTGATTGCGTATCACGCAGAAATGAAATCAGATCTTCGTTGCTTAAGCGCAGCACGATAGCGTCGCTAACCATGCGATTGAGATAGCGAGCACTGAGTATCAGAAAGACCCACCAAACAGCGCCAATGGTCGACACCATAATGCTGGTGGATGTTGGGTGCAGCAGCAAATACACCACAGCAGGCAGAAAAGCGGTAAGCGTAAAGCCAATAAAAGCGCGCAGGTGGCCAGCGTAGGCCGCGAGGGCGGTGATGCCTTGGGCGCCAAGAAGAGCGGCCAACAAAATTTGTCGACTGGTAATGTCGGCATAAAGCTCGCCATTGAGGAAAACGCGAGGGTTAAGTGCGACTAATGCGAAGGCCCAGAAAGCACCTGTTATCACAGCGGTGATGATTAAAATAGTGCCTAGCCAGCGCGCTCGTAGCTGAGGGCTTCGGCTTAATCCCCACACTAAAAAGCCACGGAAGATCAAAAAGCCAATAAAGCTGCCGCCCCAGAGTGCGATGATTTTATTGCTAGCGTAGGGCCAGTCCCACAGTATCCAAACGGCTAATAATACTGACAACGCTGTAATAATGAGAAAGCGCGGCAGTTGACGCTGCACTTGCGCTAGCAGTGTGGTGCGCAAACGCTCGCTATGGCATGGTGGCGCAGGGCGAGTGGGAGCATTTGTGTGGTCGGCAGCGTCGCCAGAGGTGGCTGAGCGTGACATGGATGACGGCCCTCGTCAGTCGCCCTTATGGGTGGGCGCTCTGTTATTGCAATGGTCTACCTTACCATTCTCTTAACATTCGCGGAAACGACCTTCGCGCTGGTCTACAATAGTCCCATGAATGAACTCAATCTTTTAGACGGGCTTAACTCCGCACAACGCGATGCTGTCACTTGCGATAGTCAGCATTTACTGGTTTTAGCTGGCGCTGGCTCAGGTAAAACTCGTGTTTTAACCTCGCGCATCAGCTACTTCTGTCAGCATTTCGCTATGTCGCCATTTGCCGTGTTGGCGGTGACATTTACCAATAAAGCAGCACATGAAATGCGTGCGCGGCTTGAGCAGCAGCTCGGCATTGCCACGCAGCCGCTGTGGATTGGCACTTTTCATGGTCTCGCTCATCGCTTTTTACGAGCACATTATGAGGCTGCTGGACTGCCTCAAAACTTCCAGATTCTAGATTCGGATGATCAGCTGCGCGTGGTTAAGCGAGTGATGAAAGAGCTGCAGCTCGATGAAGAAAAGTGGCCAGCTCGGCAGGCTGCAAGCTTCATTAATGGCAATAAAGAAGAGGGTCGCCGACCTGCGCACATTGCACACAATGGCGATCTGTACACGGCAACACAGCTGCGTGTTTACAGTGCCTATGAAACCATTTGTCAGCGCGGGGGCCTGATCGATTTCGCCGAAATTTTATTGCGCTGCCATGAGTTATTTCTCAAGCACGATGACATCCTCAAACACTATCAAGCACGCTTTCGCATGATTTTGGTCGATGAGTTTCAAGACACCAACCGCATTCAATACGCGTGGCTGCGCCTGCTTGCCGGTGAGAGAGGCATGCTCACGGCAGTCGGCGATGACGACCAAAGTATTTATGGCTGGCGCGGTGCCTGCATTGAAAACATTCGTACGTTTCAGCGCGATTATGCCGACGCTGAGCTGATTCGCCTTGAGCAAAACTATCGCTCGACCTCGGTTATTTTGCAGGCAGCAAATGCCGTTATTGCTAATAATGGCGATCGCATGGGTAAAAACCTGTGGACCGACAGAGGCGAGGGGGAGCCGATTTCGGTGTATGCCGCCTTTAACGATCTTGATGAGGCGCATTACATCGCCAAACTCATCGATACGCGTTTTCGTAGCGGCGTAGCGCGCCGCGATATGGCAATTTTGTACCGCTCTAATGCCCAGTCGCGTGTCCTAGAAGAGGCTATGTTGCGAGCGCAAATTCCGTATCGCATATACGGCGGGCTACGCTTTTTTGAGCGCGCGGAAATTAAAAATGCCGTGGGATATTTGCGCTTATTATTGCAGCGCATAGATGACACCGCTTTCGAACGTGTGGTTAATACGCCTACGCGCGGCATTGGCGATAAAAGCTTAGATATGATTCGCCAACTCGCCCGTGAGCAGCAAGTGAGCCTATGGTCTGCTGCTCAGCAAGTGGTTGCCGAACGCCGCCTACCGGCTCTCGCCACTGGCAAAATCCAAGCATTTTTAACCTTGATAGATAGTCTTGATGCCAACACACAGGGCGCCTCATTAGGCGAAATAGTTGAAGCTGTGATCGAGCAAAGTGGCTTAGTCGCGCATCATGAAAAAGAGAAAGGAGAGAAGGGTCAGGCACGCGTAGAAAACTTACGTGAATTGATTAGTGCTGCGCGCGAGTTCGATGTCGATGATCATACCCAGGCCGAGGAAATACCCTCGCCCTTAGCGGCATTTTTAGATCATGCCGCACTTGAGGCTGGCGAGCAGCAGGCTGGCGAGTTTGAAGATGCCGTGCAAATGATGACACTGCATGCCGCGAAAGGGCTGGAGTTCCCGCTAGTGTTTTTGGCCGGCGTGGAAGAAGGTTTATTTCCGCACGAAATGGCCTTACAAGAAAATAATCTCGAAGAAGAGCGCCGGCTTTGCTATGTCGGGATTACCCGTGCCATGAGAGAGCTAGTGATTAGTTATGCGGAAGTGCGTCGACTGTATGGAACCGAAAGTTACCATGTCGCGTCACGTTTTCTTGGTGAGATCCCTGAGGTTTTATTGGCACCGGTGCGTCAGCAAGCGCCACCGATGCGCGCAGGCTTTCGCGGCGGCTCAGGCTTTGCGTCCAATCACAGTGGCCAAAGCACATCTGGCTTTAAGCAAGAAACGCTGGGCGATGATGATGGTAGTGGCTGGCGCTTGGGTCAGGCGGTGAATCACCCTCGCTTTGGCGATGGGGTGATTTTAGCGTTTGAGGGCAGCGGGCCGAATGCTCGCATTCAAGTCAACTTCAGTGAGCTCGGCAGCAAATGGCTGGTATCGCAATACGCGAGACTAACCCGCAAGAGTTAGTGTGCAGACAGCTCGCGGGTATTGCCCTGATCATTGATGGCGACAAAGGTGAATAGGCCTTCAGTGAGCTTGGTGTGATTGCCGGTGAGATCACTTACAGCCCAAACCTCGACTAAGATTTTCATTGATGAGCGGCCAGTAGACAGTACTTCGGTGTAGAAGCCCACGATGTCACCCACTTTCACCGGCCGTAAAAACACCATCGCATCGATGGCCACGGTTGCGGTGCGGCCTTTCGCTCGTTTGCGAGCGGCGACACCTGCGGCCAAATCCATTTGCGAGACTAGCCAGCCGCCAAAAATATCGCCATTTGGGTTGGCATCGGCAGGCATTGCAATGGTTTGCAGGCAGAGCGTGCCGCGAGGCATTGGGTGATTTTCGGTATCGCGAGGCATGAGAAAGTCTCCGAAGACTCTTATTATGATTGAGGGCAAGAGTACTCCGCAGCTATGCAACTGTCATTGAGCAAATGCATGCACTTAGCGCTAAGCGATAAGCAGCGCTCAAAGGCGTGCAAAAACTCAGCTACACTCAACTGTCATCATTACGTCATATTTCATTGTCATCATGCGCCCCGTGAGACCAAACCGTCCCGAGTGGAGTGACACATGAAAGCGAAAGTACTGATTGCCGCCTTAGGCTTAAGCCTGGGTATGTCGGCCCAAGCAGCAGTTGATTCAGCGTTGCCTAGCTACACGAAAGCCACAGGTGTTTCTGGTAACTTGACTAGCGTAGGTTCCGACACCCTTAACAACTTAATGACCTTGTGGGCAGAAGACTATAAAAAGCTTTACCCCAATATCAATATTCAAATTCAAGGTGCTGGCTCGTCAACAGCGCCGCCCGCATTGACAGAAAGCACAGCAAACTTGGGCCCTATGTCGCGCATGATGAAAGGCGCTGAAATCGCCGCCTTTGAAAAAGCCAAAGGCTACAAACCAACAGCCGTACCAGTTGCTATCGATGCCTTGGCTGTGTTTGTTCATAAAGATAACCCCGTCAAATCCATGAAAATGGAAGTGGTAGATGCGATTTTTTCAGACACGCGTAAGTGTGGTCATGACAAAGCCGTTACTAACTGGGGTGATGCAGGCTTAAGCGGTGCTTGGGCTAAGCGTGATCTTCAAATTTACGGCCGTAACTCTGTATCTGGCACCTATGGTTACTTTAAAGAAAAAGCACTTTGCAAAGGTGACTTTAAAACTAACGTAAACGAACAGCCAGGCTCAGCATCAGTTGTGCAATCAGTTGGTAGCTCGATTAACGGTATTGGTTACTCCGGTATTGGCTACAAAACATCGAGTGTTCGCACGGTTCCACTAGTTGGTAAAGATGGCGAAATCTACGATGCCAATGAGAAAAATGCGGTTAGCGGTAAATACCCGCTTGCTCGCTTCCTCTATGTGTATGTCAACAAAGCACCAAACAAGCCTTTGCAGCCTTTAGAGGCAGAGTTCTTGAAAATGGTGTTATCTAAGCAAGGTCAGATGGTTGTAGAGAAAGATGGCTACATTCCATTGCCTGCAAAAGAAGCAGCTAAAGTAATGAAAATGCTGGATCTGTAAGTTGTACGTTTAAACAAGAAGGGCCTTCGGGCCCTTCTTGCCCGATTATACGGGCCATATCTTGTGCCTAGCGTTAGGTTGAGCAGATGAAAAATACCAAGATCACATCGGTAAACACGGCAAATATGCGCCGCAGGCGAGAGCTTAAAGATCGTCTCGCAAATCTAACGATAGGTTTAGGCGGTGTTGGCGTTATTGGCGCCATCACGCTGATCTTTTTTTATTTAGTGTTTGAGGTCTGGCCGCTATTTAGTGGCGTAGAGCTCGACAAGAAAGCGCCAGTGATGACACAGGCGGCTGCACTTTATTTAGATGCAGATGAATATAACGAGTCGGGTATTCGCATATTGGCCGATGGCCAAGTGCAAATTCTTGATGTGAAAACTGGACGTATTGAGTCCACCTCGGCATTGCCTCTGCCCAGTGGTGTGCATATCACTAGCGTGCAGCGCGGCCCGATCCTGTCGAGCCTAGTTGGTATCGGTCTGAGCAATGGCCAGTTGCTAGTAGCAAAGCCAAATTACGACGTCAGTTACGGGGCCAATAACCAGCGCATCATTAACAGCTCGTTGGCATACCCCTATGGTGAAGAGCCACTCACGGTCGATAGAAGTGGCGGAGCGCTGCATGCATTTTATCTGCGCGGTAGCGATGATGACTTACGTGTATTGGCCTATGTCGAAGGCAAAGTTCAGCGGATTCATTTTAGCTCGGCTAATGAGAGTAGTAGCGCGTTATCACTTTCGTTTGGTGATGATGACGGCTCTGATGAAGATGCCGGCTTCAGCGAGGTAGAGCGCGATGAGCTGCCGTATCGCGCCAGTGCTGCGCAGCACATCATCATTGGCCAAGATGGAAACTGGGCCTATGTATTCCATGATGGCAACCGTGTCAGCGTTTTCAACGTGCGCAATGAGCCAATTTACACGCAAGAGGTCTTGCTAACGGGCCCTACAGCTGAAGTCACTGCTGTTACTGCGCTGCAAGGCAATGTCTCGCTAATAGTTGGCGATAGCCAAGGTGAAGTCGCGCAATGGTTCATGGTGCGTGACTCCAGTACTGGCGTTGATCAATTTCAGCTGAAAAAAATTCGTAGTATTAGCGTTGGTAATGCTGCAATCACAGCTCTGACTCCTGAAGCTCGTCGCAAAGGCGTTGTGATAGGCGATGCTAATGGCCAAGTAAGCTATTACTACACCACATCTGATCGTCTAATTATGCAGACCTCCGCTGGTGACTCGCCGATACGATCGCTGGCGATGAGCGCTCGGTCTTTGGGTCTGCTCATTCAGTCCGACAGCGCCTATAGCTTTTGGTCTATGGAGATTGAGCATCCCGATATCTCCATGGAGTCGACTTGGAAATCGGTGTGGTATGAGTCCTACGAGGAACCAACCTATACTTGGCAGTCATCGTCAGGTACGACCGACTTTGAGTCCAAGCTATCACTCATGCCGCTCACATTCGGCACGATTAAGGCAGCGTTTTACGCCATGTTACTGGGCGCACCGTTAGCCATTTTTGGCGCGATGTATTCGGCAGTATTTATGTCTCCAGCTCTGCGTCGAAAAGTGAAGCCGACCATTGAGCTTATGGAAGCATTGCCTACGGTTATTTTGGGCTTCTTGGCTGGTCTCTGGCTGGCACCAACGATTGAAGACAACTTGCCGGGCATTTTTAGTTTGCTCATCATGACGCCAATCACCATCCTTATTGTTGGCGCATTGTGGTCGCGACTACCGCTAGAGCGCCGTGCATTTGCCGATGGTTGGGCGCCGATGATTCTGATTGTGCCGATTTTGATCACTGGCTATTTGTCGTTCAGCTTCTCGCAGCCCATTGAAAATATATTCTTTGCTGGCGATGTACGTTCGTGGCTTGAGCAAGGCACAGGCCTGAACTTCGACCAACGTAACTCAATGATTGTCGGTCTGGCCATGGGCTTTGCTGTCATCCCGAACATCTACGCAATCGCAGAAGATGCACTGTTTGCTGTGCCAAAACATCTAACCAATGGCTCGCTAGCCTTGGGTGCAACGCAATGGCAAACGCTGATGCGTGTGGTACTGCCAACGGCATCGCCAGGTATCTTTTCGGCATTGATGATTGGTATGGGCCGTGCCGTTGGTGAAACCATGATTGTCTTGATGGCCACCGGTAATACCGCCGTCATGAACTGGAATATCTTCGAAGGCATGCGCACTTTGTCTGCCAACGTTGCCGTGGAGATGGGTGAGGCAGAGGTCGGTTCCACGCACTTCCGTGTCCTATTCCTATCGGCACTGGTGCTCTTTGTGCTGACTTTCATACTTAACACTATCGCCGAAATCGTACGCTCTCGGCTGCGTAAAAAATACGGCTCGCTGTAATGACTACGCCTAAAGGATGCCGCTGATGAAAACACGCGAATATTTCAAATCAGGTGAAGCCTGGGTCTGGCTAAATGCAGGCACCGTCGCTATTTCATTGATCATGGTGATTGGTGTTTTAGGGCTTATAGCTGTGCGCGGCCTAGGTCATTTTTGGCCGGCCGATGTGATGCAGGCGAGTTACTCTGCGCCAGGCAGTAGCCAAACTGAAATCGTGCTAGGCGAGATATATGACCGCAAATTCGATACTTCTGCGCGTCTTAAAGAGGCTGGCTTGCAAATACCGGCAGGTAAAGATTCGATTGAGCGCTTATCGTTAAAGTTAGGCAATCGCGATGTCACCGGTGCCGATTTCCGCTGGGTATTTTTCGATGGCCTAAGCGATGTCAGCTACCCAGAAGATATCGTTGTGCTCGAGCGCATGGAATGGGGCAATTTCTATGGTCGCCTGCAATCCGTTAGTGAGAATGGACAGGTTGTTGCTAGTGGCAAGAAGGCTTGGGATGCCTTACAGACGAGCATCGAGCGCAGTAATGCATTGCACGAAGATATCGTAGCCATTGAGAAAAATGAGATTGGCAAGATTAACTATGGCATTGAAAAGCTGCGCTTAGAAGAGCGCCGCCTAGTGCTAGACAAGGCGCTGAGTGAGTCTGCACAGGCTGATTTAGCTGCGCGTCGAACCGTGCTAGATGCTGAGTATTCGCTGCTTTCGGAGAAGCTTGAGGCATTGAAAAAGCAAGCCAGTCGCGACTCCGTATTGTTGACCACAGGGCAGGGTCAAGAGTTGAAGCTGTCGGTTAATCAGCTTGTGCATGCAACGATGCCAAACGATCTCAATGTGCTGCAAAAGCTAGCGGTCTACTTCCACAACGTGTGGGCATTTTTGTCGGGCGATCCTCGTGAGGCAAATACTGAGGGTGGTGTGTTTCCTGCCATCTTTGGCACGGTGTTGATGGTGCTGATCATGACCATCATGGTGACGCCGATGGGGGTAATCGCTGCAATTTACTTGCGTGAATACGCCAACCAAGGCGCAGTCACTCAGGTTGTACGGATCGCAGTGAACAACTTAGCTGGCGTGCCTTCGATTGTTTATGGCGTTTTCGGTCTGGGCTTTTTCGTCTACTTCCTGGGTGCCAATATTGACCAGTGGTTTTATCCAGAGGCGTCGCCAGCTCCAGTATTTGGTACGCCGGGTCTGCTGTGGGCATCCATTACGCTAGCGTTGTTAACCTTACCAGTTGTCATTGTGGCAACAGAAGAGGGCTTATCGCGTATTCCACGAGCCTTGAAAGAAGGTTCGCTAGCATTAGGCGCAACCAAGGCTGAAACACTGTGGCGTGTGGTGCTGCCAATGGCCACGCCGTCGATCATGACCGGGGTTATTTTGGCGATTGCGCGTGCAGCAGGTGAGGTCGCGCCGCTTATGTTGGTTGGCGTAGTTAAGCTAGCGCCGACGCTTCCATTGGATGGCAATGCGCCATTCCTGCACATGGAGCGCAAATTCATGCATTTGGGCTTCCATATTTACGATGTTGGCTTTCAAAGCCCGAATATTGAAGCCGCACGGCCTTTAGTCTACGCAACTGCATTTTTGTTGGTCGCGGTGGTTGCTGGTTTGAATTTGTCGGCCGTGAGTCTGCGTAACCGTCTACGTGAAAAGTATAAGGCACTGGAGTCGTAAGCGACCTTGCCCACAGATTGATTAGGAACCCATGACCATGAATGATTTAACGTCGCGTGAGCAGTCCATGAATAACGCCAGCCGTGCTACAGAAGCAAGCATTAGTGATAACGGAGCTTTTGGCCGTACCCGTCGGCATAGAGATTTGTCTGCAGAGACGATGTGCATTGAAACGCGAGATTTGAACTTGTTTTACGGCGACAAGCAGGCCTTGCACGGTATCAATATGAGCGTGCCTAAGAACCGTGTGACGGCGTTCATTGGGCCATCAGGCTGCGGTAAATCTACGCTGTTGCGGACATTCAATCGCATGAATGATTTGGTTGATAGTTGCCGAGTCGAAGGAGAGATTTTGCTCGATAAGCAAAATATTTTTGACCGCTCAGTGGATATCACAGACTTACGTCAACGTGTTGGCATGGTCTTTCAAAAGCCCAACCCATTTCCCAAAAGCATTTATGAAAACGTAGCTTACGGCCTGCGCTTGCAAGGTCAGAAATCCAAGCGCGTACTCGATGAAGTCGTTGAGCAATCGCTGAAAGGCGCTGCGCTCTGGGATGAGGTGAAGGATCGCTTGCACGATAGCGCGCTAGGCTTGTCAG
Organism: Perlucidibaca sp.; assembly: GCA_041612115.1. Lineage (GTDB taxonomy): Bacteria > Pseudomonadota > Gammaproteobacteria > Pseudomonadales > Moraxellaceae > Perlucidibaca. Next base: position 64,276 of record JBFJJU010000001.1, on the reverse strand, counting down.
GTGGCCAACAGCAACGTTTAGTTATTGCTCGGGCGATTGCTGTGCAGCCTGAAGTGCTCTTGCTTGATGAGCCATGCTCGGCGCTGGATCCTATTTCCACTCTAAAAGTGGAAGAGTTGATTCATGAGTTGAAAGAGCAATTCACCATTCTGATGGTGACGCACAATATGCAGCAAGCGGCTCGTGTGTCGGATTACACGGCGTTTATGTATTTGGGCAAGATGGTTGAATACGGTGACACCGATACGCTGTTTACAAATCCAACAAATAAACAAACCGAAGACTATATAACGGGCCGTTACGGCTGATCGTGGAGATACTGCAATGAAGCGTGAAGATTATCGCCAACACATCTCGGCCCAGTTCAATGCAGAGCTCGACGAGGTACGCAGTCATTTTTTGGCTATGGGCGGCTTGGTGGAAAAGCAAGTGACCGATGCGATTACATCGTTACTGGATGCTGACTCGGAGTTGGCAACTTCGGTGCAAGGGAATGACCGTCGCATTAATCAAATGGAGTCTGGCATTGACGAAGATATTGTGCGGATTCTAGCGCGTCGTCAGCCAGCCGCATCAGATTTGCGCATGATTATTGCCATTGGAAAATCGATTACGGATCTTGAGCGTATGGGCGATGAGGCAGCGAAAATTGCCCGTGCTGCGAAAACCTTGTGTGAAGAGGGTGAGGCGCCACGCGGTTATTTGGAGTGTCGTCACATTGGTAATTTAGTGCGCACGATGATTCATGAAACGCTAGATGCCTTTGCTCATTTTGATGCTGAGCAAGCGTTTAAAGTCATGAAGGCCGATGCTGAAATTGACCTAGAGTACCGCACTGCAACACGCGCCTTGGTCACTTATATGATGGAAGACCCGCGTGCAATTTCGCGCGTGCTTAGCGTCATGGGTGTTTTGCGTTCACTTGAGCGAGTTGGCGATCATGCCCGCAATATCGCAGAGCAGCTGATTTTCTTAGTGAAGGGTGCCGATGTGCGTCACGTTAGCTATGAGCAAGTACAGAAGAAGCTGGAGTCTTAGGGCGGCTAACTGTCAGCAATGAATTAGCCGACTAGCTTCTTGTGTGCAAAATAACTGTGCGTCACCGTGGCGGCACAGTTTATAAAGCGTTCTTGCTCGGCTTTGCGCTCTTCATCAGTTAGTCGTAGTAGTTTTATGCAAAGCTGTTCGATCATGCTGAGAAAGGCGCTTATTTCTAAACTATCAATAGTGGCCGCTGTATTTTTAAGGCTGAGTTGATCGGCCCAATATTGCGTAATTGTTGAGATCATATTTTCCCGCACAGAAAAAACCGGTGAACTTGGGTCATTAGCCTCGCTAAATAGTCTTCTGCCCAGTTCTGCGCGCTCGCACCACCACATAAAATATACTGAAATTCGCGCACTAGATTTAGCCTCTAGCGTTTGGGCATTTGCCGAGGCGTGAGTTAATGCGGCATTCAGCTCAAGCCAGTGTGCAGATAATGCTTGCGTGATTAAGTCTATTTTATTTTCGAAGTGTAGGTAAAACGTTGGTCGAGAAACTTGTGCTTGCTGAATAATTAAGGAAACGGTCGTGCGGTGAAATCCGCGCGTTGCAAAAACTACTAAGGCGCTTTTTAGCAAACGCTTCTTTGCAATATCGGTCGATACTAATGCGCCGCTAGGCAGAAAATCGTCTTGTTTATTGGTCGGCGGGCTCAAAATCAGTCTTCCTTGTCTGGTTATGCTATCCGAGTGTTAACAAATATATAGAAAGTGTAATTTTCACGCAAATTGCGAAGTGATATAGTAAAAATCTAGTTATAACTTAATGGCATATAATAATGTTTCGTTATGCAATTTTATTGCTTGTAGCCTTCGTATTTTCGCCAGCGTTAGCTCTTGCTGATGACGTGCTGTCGGTCTCACTAGATGCTTATACGGTGACCACCGTAAAAGGGAAAGTGAACTTTTTGCCCGCCGACGAAGTGAAGCCTGCGGACATTATTGAATATCGCGCGACCTACAAAAATCTGACCAAACGACCCATTGGCGGTGTGATTGGTGTAGTGCCGATTCCGCAAGGCTTAACACTATTGAGCAAGTCGACGGTGCCTGCCGATGCAGAGGCAAGCTTGGATGGCGCTGCATTCTCAAAAATACCTCTGATGCGTGACGTTAAGCAGGCAGATGGCCGACTCAAGCGAGTTGAGGTGCCACTGTCGGAGTATCGCGCGGTGCGCTGGGGAATCGGCGTAATCCCTGCCGAAAAAAGCAAAATTGTTACCTTGCGCGCGAGCGTAAACAGCAACTAGGCCCATTGCTGTTTGTAGGCCTAAATAAAAAACCTTGTTTCATCTCGGAGTAACACCATGAATTTCACAACAATGCGCCGTTTGGCGGGAGCTACGTTTGCTCTTGCGTTAGCGATTAATGCGCCTATTGCAAGTGCAGCAGCACCTGCCGTGGGCACAGTGATTGGTAACCAAGCCACAGCTAGCTACACCGATGGCGGTGGTAATAACTTTAGTGCGACCTCTGGGGTGGTGACATCTACCGTCACACAAGTGGCGTCGTTAACATTGACGGCGACACAAACGAAGCTGGCTGCTCAAGGCCAATTCGTGTACTTCCCGCACACATTGACCAACAAAGGTAACGGCGTAGATACCTTTAATTTGGCAACAATAAACAACGCTGGCGTTAACCTTGCTAACGCAGTGGTTTATCGCGACATCAACGCAAATGGCGTGGTAGATGTGGGCGATACACAAATTACTAGCATTCAGCTGGCTGCCGGCGCTCAAGTTGCCTTAATTGTGCAAACACAAACGCTCACAGCTGCAGGTGGTTCAATTGACCTCACGGCAACCAGTGCGTTTGATGTCGCAAAAACTGTCACCAACACCGACACCGTTACTGTTTCGACAGCGGCTGTGATAAATGTTTTAAAAGGCATTAGTGTCTCTTCAGGTGCTCCAGGCACGGAAGTAACTTATACATTGACCTATCAAAACAACGGTAACCAAGCAGCTACTAATGTATTGATAGCTGACGTTATTCCTGCAGGCTTCACCTACGTGCCTGAGAGCGGTAAAGCAGGCCCTAATGTATTAACCGATGCGGTAGACGCTGAAGTGAATCCATCTGGTGTGACCTATAAGTACGTTGCCGGCGAAAGGCGCATTGCTGCTACGGTGGCGAATGTGCCTGTAGGTGGTAGCGCCATTCTGCAATTTAAAGCAACTGTCAATGCTGGTGTGGCGACGGGTGTAATCAATAACACTGGCTACTACTGCATCAGCGGTGGTGCATGTGATATCGACAGCATTGGCCTAGGTCAGGGCTCACAAACTAATACCGTACCATTTACTGTGATCCAGTCCACTAGCGTTGTCTTGAATGGTGTGACAGCTGATGCAACTGATTTGCAGGGCGAGCCGCAGACTATTGTTAGCGCAAACCAAGGTGCGACTATTACGTTTAATGACTATGTTCACAATACTGGTAACGGTGTGGATCGATTCAATATAACGGTGGATAGTTCAACGTTCCCTGCTGGCTCGACAGTGCAAATCTTGAAAAATGATGGCGCCACGCCACTCTTAGACACCAATGGAGACGGCATTGTCGACACTGGAAATCTGCCTGTTGGTGGTGAGTACAAGGTTGTAGTCAAGGTCACGTTGGCAGGTAATGCCGTCGGCGGACCATACAACTTAGTGTTGAAGGCAACATCGGTAGTTGGCGATGCCACCCCTGCTGATAACAGCAACACAATGAATAACATCTTAACGACTATTACTGCTAACACCGTCGACTTAACTAACGGCCCTGGTTTAGGTGTAGGCGCAGGTGCTGACGTAGCTATTACGACAACTGCAGTGAATCCTGGTTCGGCAGCTACTTTTGTGCTGCAGGTTACGAGTGGTGCAGTAGCAGACACCTACACATTCTCGGCAGGTGGTGATTTCAATAACGCGCTAACGCCCGTGAACAGCAACTTTACGGTGGCGTTCTACCAAGATGCTAGCGTTGCACATGATTGTTCTGCGTTGGGTGGCCAGGTAGTTGATACTGGTAATGTTAATGCGGGCGCGACGGCATATTTCTGCGGTGTGGTCACCAGCTCCGTAACAACGCCGGCAACAACTGCAGCGCAAGTGTACTTCCGTGTGAAATCGAACACGACAGGCACTATGGATATTAAACGAGATGACGTCACTGTGAATGCGGCTAACGCCATTTCACTAAATCCTGACAACACACAGCAGGCCTTCCCTGGTGGTAATGTGGTTTACACGCACACATTAACAAACAATGGTAACGCCTCTGAGACCATTACAATTGGCAAAGTAGATACCAACGGCCTTAGTTCAGTGGTGTATTACGATGCCAACGGTAACGGTGTGCTAGATGCAACCGACCCATTGTTTTCCGAAGCGCCGCGTACTTTATTGCAGGGTACTAGCGTTCAAGTTTTCGTGACTGTGGCTGTACCATCGAACACACCAATTGGCACCTCTTCAACAACCACATTGACCGCAACAGCAGTTAGTGGTGCTTCAGATACGGCTACTGACACCACAAATGTAGTGGGCGGTTTCATCAACTTAGTGAAAACAGGCAAAAACGATGTGGCTTGCGACGGTACGCTGAGTGCAGCAGCTGCAACAGTGAAGCCAAGTGAGTGCTTGGAGTACACCGTGGTTGCAACTAACAGCGGCTCCTTTGCAGCAGAAAGCGTTGTTATCAACGATGTGGTGCCGGCATTTACCAGCTATTTTACTGACGCGAACGTGCCAGCAGCTAGCTGTACTGGTTCGGCCGGTGTTGTAGCGTGTAGCGCAGCGGAGTCAGGTGGATCTGTGTCCACTACGGCGGTCACGCTGCAGCCTGGACAAACGGTAACCCTGAAGTTCACCGTTAAGGTCGAAGGTCTTGCTCCTTAAGTAAACACTGACTGGCCCCACTCAGCCGCATGAGCTGAGTGGGGCCTTTTTGTATGAGTACACCCTAGTATTAGAGGTCGCGCCTGTGAATGTGTGCCGAATCCTAAGTGCTTTGCGACTGCTGTTTTTGGGCGCATTGCTGCTGTTGGCGACACCATTACAAGCGGCTGCGTTGGCGGGCACTGTACTCAGCAACAAAGCGATCGCCTATTTCACCGATCCAACTACTGGCAACCTTGCCTCCGCGTCATCACTCACGTTTCAAACGCGAGTCATTCAAGTTTCTGCCTTTAAGCTTGCAGGAAGCACAACGAAGCAAGCGCTTCCATCAGAGCGTCTGTTTTTTCAGCACACGTTAACCAATTTAGGCAATGGTACGGACACCTTTGCTATTGCCCTAACAGGCATGGACCCAGACGGTAATGCCCTCTCATCTAGTGCAACATCGCTACGTGTGTATCCCGACGAAGACGGCGATGGCCTGCCAGACCTTGGCAAACCAGCAATAACATCGCTGAGTCTTGCGGCTGGAAAAAGCTATCGATTGGTTGCTGCCCTAGATATTCCGGACTCTGCCAAGGCAGATGCGCAATACACTATATCGCTGTCGGCGGTTGCGAGTGCGACCAGTACGCCGGCAGAGCGGCAAGTTGTAGAAGATTTTGCTGTGCTCAATGGCCGGGCAGATGCCGTCATCAAAGTTCGCAAAGCCTTTTCGCGCGTTAGCGGGCCGGCGCCATCGGCACTCATTGATGTCACGCTAACTTACAGCAATGTGGGTAGCGCCGTTGCTAGCAACGTCACCATTAAAGACTTTATTGGTTATGTGCGACCGCAGTTCGACGGCTCGGGCTTTAGTTATGTCGCAGGTTCAGCGCGCTGGCTAACGCGAGGCGGTGCAACATTAAGCGATGAAGATAACGGCAATGAGCCAGGCTTCACGGTGGGTCAGGGCATTCAGTTTAATGCCTTAAAGCAGTCGCCTGCGCAATCACTGACAAAGGCCGAAGTGACGTTTACGTTGGATAGCGTGCCCGCTGGTTCGCAAGGCATGTTGCGCTTTCAAATTCAGGCGACAGATGCGGCAGTGCAAGGCACTAGCAGCACGCAAAATGGCCTTGAGCTTCAATACAACAATGGCCGCCGCGATATTCGTACACAAGGCGAAAACACGGTTTATTACGATGTGCAAAATGGCTCTGGCCAAGTGGCCTCGCCAGACCTAGTGCTGATAAAACAGGGCGTAGGCAGCTTTTTTGTCAATACAGATGCTCAATACCGTTTAACAGTAAGAAATAGTGGTCGAGTTTCTACGCAAGGCGTCATTACCGTTGTAGATAAGCTGCCGAAAACATTGCAGTGGTTGCCTGCAGGCAGCGGTGGCGGCGGCTGGACATGCGTTTTAGCGTCTGAGGATGCGCAATTCAGAAATGTCTCGTGCAGCAGTCCAGTAACGGTAGAGCCGGGCCAAGACCATGCTGTGCCACTAATCATTGCCGTGAGGCCTTTGGTTACAGACACCGATATAACCAATACGGCGACAGTCCAAGGTGGCGGTGAGACACCAGATAAACTCGGTAATAATGACGCGTCATATACTGTCAGTATTGGTGGCGAGTCTTCAGTTTCTGGCTCTGTCTGGCTAGATATTGATCATGATCGACGTCGTGGTGCCACTGAGCCGGGGCAATCAGGCTGGCTCATTGAAGTGCTCAATAGCAATGGCTTTGTGCTGCGCTCGGCATATACGGATGCCAATGGCCAGTACACCATTGGCGGTTTGAAGCCAAATACACCGTATAAGATTCAGTTTCGCGAGCCATCGCCGGGCTTTCCGGTGCGCGGTTCGCCTGTTAATGGTGAGAGTGGGAAAACCAACCCAGACTCTGATGCAGACATTAAAAATGGCATTATCGATTCAATCACGCTAAAGCCCGGCGTTAACGTGATTGAGCAGAGCTTGCCATATGACCCATCGGGCGTGGTCTACAACACGATTACACGGCAGCCAATTGCCAATGCCGTGGTCACTATTAAAGGACCTGCGGGATTTAATGCAGCGTCTCATTTGGTTGGCGGAGCACCTGCACAAAGTCAAACTACTGGTGCATTTGGATTTTATCAGTTCTTCTTGTTGGCCAATGCGCCAGTTGGCGTCTATGAGCTTGCTGTCGAGCCACCGGCCATTAAGCCGGGTGAGCTTGGCGAAAGTTTTAAGCCATTCTTTTCGTTACTTCTACCACCTAGCAATACGGTCGGTAGTTGTGCACGAGACTTCTGCCTAAACCCAGATAAGTTGGCGCCAAAAGGCACGCAGTATTCGGTGAACTTGGATAATGTTGCGCTGGCTCCACAGGCGGGGCAGGACACTCGTTATTTTGTTCGCTTTCAAATAAATCCCGCTTCGTCGCCAGAGATTGTTAATAATCACCTGCCATTAGATCCTGCTGTTATTGCTGGCGATCAGCTATTGCTACAGAAGACCGGCAATAAAACGCGCGTCGATCTTGGTGATGTTGTGCGTTATGAGATTTCTTTAAACAATGCCAGTGCGAATGCTCTAGCGAATTTGGAAGTAATCGATACACCTGCAGATGGCTTAGTGTATGTCGCAGGCAGTGCCCGTTGGCTAGATCAGCCACTCCCAGACCCGCAGGTGATTGGTAAGTCGTTACGCTTCAAAAATATGCCGTCCTTGGCTGCAGCCACCATTGGCAAGCTGACCTACCGCATGCGTGTGGGCTCAGCCGCGTTGGGTAGTGACGGCATAAATCGTGCCTTTGCAACCGCAACAGGTTTTCGCTCAAATACCGCTACTTATAAAGTCACTGTGCAAAGCAATCTCTTTGGCGATGATGGCTTTGTGGTCGGCAAGGTGTTCTTAGACTGTGATGGCAATGGCACGCAGAGCCCGAAAGAGGTTGGCGTGCCAGCGGTGCGCTTGTACCTGCAAGATGGCTCCTTTGTTATCACTGATAGCGAAGGTAAGTTCTCTCTTTATGGTCTGAAGTCGCGCACTTATGTGATGAAGGTTGATCCCATCACACTGCCTACAGATGCCGTATTAGTGCCGATTTCTAATCGTCATGCGGGTGTAGGCGATAGTCGATTTATCGATATTGAAGGTGGTGATTTGAATCGTGCCGATTTTGCTATTGGCAACTGTAGTGACACCGTGCTGGCCGCGGTCACTGAGCGACGTAGCGCTCGTGGCGTTTATAAAGCCGAAACAGACGATCTAGTCAAAAATCGCTTAGAAACCACGCAAACAATTAGTAACTCAGAAAACTTAAAGCAATTACCGGCTGAAGGTGTTTTAGGCAGTTCGAGTGCTGAGGTTAAAACCTTTTGGCAGCAACGTACGCGTGATAAAACGCCTGATAGCCAAACTTTGATGTACAAAAGTACGTTCTTTGGCGGCTCGGATCCCAAGCAGGCGTCAGAGTATTTGCAGCATATTTTTGATGAAGCTGATGCCACTGCGACCCTGATTGGCATTAAAGATGGCGATGTATTACCAATCGATGTCTTTGATTTTTATGCTAAGGGCCCCGTAAAGGGCGTGATTAAAGTTTACTTAAATGGTGTCCCGCTAAGTGACCGGTTTATTGGTAAACAATTAGAAGATAAAGATCGCGGTTTTCAAGCATATGAATACGTTGGTGTGCGCTTTAAGTCAGGTCAAAATGACCTTGAGTTACGCATCACAGATCCATTTGGCAATGTCAGAGAACGCCTGCCAATTCGTGTCATGGTGCCGGCCAATTTAGCGCGCATGGCGCTGATTAAAACAGTTGATAATGTCCCTGCGGATGGCCATTCCTTGGCGCGAGCTACCTTGAAGCTAGCAGACGAAAACGGCACTCCAGTTACTGTGCGTACGCCAATTACTATAGAGGCATCGGCTGGCAAGCTATTGGTGGAAGACTTAAATCCAGACGAGCCGGGCAACCAGACCTTTATGGAGGGTGGTGAAATTAGTTTCGCCATTGAGAGTCCACAGGTGGCAGGGCCGGTAAGTGTGCATGCAAGCTCGGGCATCATCGAGGCAAAAGAAGAGTTTGCGTTTTTACCAGAGCTACGTCCGATGCTGGCGGTTGGACTTATTGATGGCATGATCCGTTTCAGTGACTTTGGCAAAAATGGCTTATTGCCACTGCGGCAGAAAGAGTCGTTTGAAAAAGAACTGAACATGCTGTCGTATGAGCATGGGCAAGTTCAAGCAGGTATGCGCGCCGCTGTATTTTTAAAAGGCCGCGTAAAAGGTGAATACCTCTTAACGCTATCGTATGACACGGACAAATCGATGAAAGACCGATTATTCCGTGATATTCGTCCCGACGAATTTTATCCAGTGTATGGCGACTCATCGATCCGTGGTTTTGATGCGCAGTCAACCAGCCGCCTTTATGTGCGAATCGATAAAAAGAAATCGTATTTTCTCTACGGCGACTACAGCACTAGTGATCAGACCGAAGGGCTTGAGCTTGGGCGCTACTCGCGTGGCTTGACGGGCGTTAAAACGCGTTACGACGAAGGCCCTGTGCGCGCGACATTATTTGCTTCGCAGGATACTGCGCGGCAAAAAGTAGAAGAGTTTGCAGCCAATGGGACTTCAGGCCCATTCTTGTTGAACTCAAGAAGCTTGCTGATCAATAGCGAGCGTATTGAAGTATTAACGCGTGATAGGCAGCAGCCATCTATTATTCTGCAAACCCAAACATTGCAGCGCTTTAGTGACTATGAGGTTGAGTATTTCACAGGGCGTCTACTGTTCAAGGCTCCAATTGCTAGCTTAGACAGCAACTTAAATCCTCGCTCCATTCGCATTAGTTACGAAGTTGAGACTGGTGGTAAAGCATTTTGGGTGTATGGCGGTGATGTCTCCGTAGATGTCACTGAAAAAATGCGTATTGGATCGATGTTTGCGCGCGATGAAGACCCGCTACAGCCTTTTCAGCTGAATGCGGCGTATATGATTTTTAAGCCGACAGATCATGATCAGCTTCAGCTTGAAATTGCCTCAACAAGCTCAGTGTCTACAGGTGCTTCGCCGGTAGCACTTAGTGGGCAGGCTTACCGCATCGAGTTTAGTCATGAAAAAGGCAATGTAGCGGCAAAAATTAAATTTGTTAGTTCAAGTTCAGCTTTTGATAATGTGCTTTCAGGCTTTGCCGGTGGGCGAGAAGAAGGCAGCGCCAAAGTGTCTTATCGCATAGATGATAAGACGCAGCTGAAGGCAGAGATTTTGCAATCTAAAGATGTTCTGTCTGCATCTGAGCGCTTGGGCGAGTCTGTATCGATTAATCGCCAAATTAGCAGTCATACAGATGTTGAGGTAGGCATACGCAACGTGAATCAGAGTGGCGTAAATGTCACCTCTGAGAGTGAGCGTTATACAACAGCACGCGTGCGGCTTAACCACGCGATTGCTCAGCTTTCACGAGCCACTACCTTTTTAGAATATGAGCAAGATGTTACCGATAGTGGTCAGCGCGTGATTGCGGTCGGTGGGGAGTATGGATTCTCTTCTCGTGGCAAGTTGTATTTACGCCACGAATTAATGTCGAGCATCCAAGGGCCATACTCTTTAAACGACACACAAGAGCGCAATGCCACCGTGTTTGGTATTGAAACTGACTATATGAAAAATGGTCATGTATTTAGCGAATATCGTGTGCGCGATGCGCTATCTCAGCGAGAAGCTGAGGCCGCCCTAGGTGTTCGTCATAACTGGTTAGTAATGAAGGGTGTGAATGTTAGTGCCAGTGTTGAGCGTGTAAAAGCAATTAGTGGGCCATCTACTGGCGAAAGCACAGCAGTAACCTTGGGTGCAGATTTGCTTAGAAATGAAAATACACGAGTCAGCGGTCGCCTAGAGTGGCGTGATAGCGATACGAGTGTGAGTTGGTTGAAGCTGCTCTCGATGGCTTCAAAAATTAACGACAACTGGACTTTCCTCACGCGCACGATCATCTCTAATACAAGTAATAAGTCTGACAGTGGCTATCAAGATTTGGCCCGCTTTCAGGTGGGTATTGCCTATCGCCCAGTCGATAAAAATGATCTCTCAGTGCTAGCGCGCTATGAGCGCATTTTTGAGCGTGAGCGTGCGGCGATTGCCGAACCAGAAATGTCGGACATCGACATATTTAGTGTGCACAGCAACTATCAGCCAATTCGAGCCGTAGTGCAGTCATTGCGTCTTGCAGTTAAGCGCAATCAGCAGCGAGTAGGGCTTGAACGAGATAAAACACTTACGTATTTGCTCTCTCAACGCCTGATGTACGACCTCACCAAGCGCATAGATCTAGGTATAAATTCTGCCATGCTCGTTGTGCAAGAGGGTGGCAAGCTCTATTCATTGGGCTTTGAGGCGGGCTACCTCATTAAGGCCAATTTTTGGCTGTCGGCGGGCTATAACTTTTTCGGGTTTGAGGAAGAGTATCTAACCGATGAAGATAATACTGGGCAAGGTGTGTATTTGCGCTTGAGAGTTAAATTCTAATGATGGCTTACCTTGGAGGCATTATGCGTCAGATGCTTTGTATTGCGACTGCGTTATTGCTCAGCTTAATCAGTGGCTTCGGGCTGGCCGCAGATAATGCATTGGACACAAAGCCGGCAAGTCATGAGCAGTCTATCGCAGACACTTATGTGCGCTTGGAGGCATTAGGCAATGCCGGAGCTGAGCTTGGCCACTATCAAATGGCGAAGGCATTAGCACTGCTGGATGTCGCGCGCCGTGAATTTTATATGCGCAATACCTCAGCTTTAGTGCCCGAATTTATTGTCTCTGCGCAAGCAATCGCGCTGGCGCTTGAAGAGCAGCGTGTGGTCGGTATGGATAATCCGAAATACACCGACGCAACACCTGTAGCGCCAGTGCTATGGCGGCGCATAGAGCGGCTAAAGTCGTTACTGACATTGCAGTGCACGGGCAGTCAGGTAGCCAAAGCTGAGGTGGCGTTATTGGCGGCCGAGAATGATCACTATTTATTAGGTTGGCGTGCTGCTGTTGGGCGTATTTCCCTGGCAGAGCAGTGGATCGCTGAGGCTGAGGCAGTAGGTCGTTGCCAATGATAAGTCTCTGGGTGCGCTGGCTGAGTATTGCCTCAATCGTTTCAACGATATTTATCGCCAGTCCTGCCTCTGCGGTGTATCAGCAGCGCTATCAGTCCATTAGCAGTGGCGCGATTGTTTTTACCGGCAATACATTAGGTTTAGACCGCAACGGGTCAGGCTACACGCCTGGTACCAGCGGCAGCATTGGGGCCTTTATCAACAGCGACAGCCCTAATGAATACAGTAGTTTTGGTCCGTACACCATTGGCCGTAATGGTACGAGTACGACGCTATGGCAAAGCAATAAATCTGAAGCCTCGTTAAGTCTGCCCGGTGGCGGCAATATTCTCTATGCCGAGCTAATCTGGGGTGGCAACGTTAATGTCGGTGGCTCGAATGTAAGCGCTAGCAAAGATGTCTCAGTAACGTTTTCGACACCTGCGGGTAATTACTCCATTTCGCCAAGCTCTGAATCGCTCGGTAACGACAACGATGCCTATATTGTGCGCTCAGCCAATGTGACAGGGATTATTCAGCTGGCTGGGCAGGGGCGTTACGCAGTTGGCGGCGTGCCTGCTGCCTATGGTAATAATGCTAACTCGCATGTCGCCGGATGGACTTTAGCGGTTGTTTATGAGAACCCGACTTTCCCTACGAGAAATCTCAGTATTTTTGTTGGCGCAGAGGCTGGCGGTGCTAGCCCTGCGGCAGTCAGTGGCTTTTGCACACCAACAAGCGGGCTGCTAAAGGCGCGCGCGCTAGTGACAGCAATGGAAGGTGACGCCGGCATTACAGGTGACACCTTTTTATTTGGACCAACCTCAGCACTGGGAAATGGAGATCGACTATCCGGCCCCAATAATGCACTAACCAACTTTTTTGGTAGCCAAATTAATAATAGCAATGGCGCTTTAGATACTACGGGCTCATTTGGCACGAAAAACCACAGTGTGAATGCTAACGGCTCATCTAGCGAAGTGAATGGTGGTCGGCATGGTTGGGATATCACCAGTGTCGATACTTCAAATAACTTAACCTATAACCAAACCAGTGCATTTGCTCAGGGAACAACCACTGGCGATCAATACACGATTGCTGGTTTAGCGCTGCAAATCGACTTGTCTGCTCCACGTTTTAGCACTTCTGGTGCATTAAGCGCCGATAAAACCACCACGTTTGTTGGCGACGAAATCACCTATACGGTCAGATTAAATAACGTTGGTAGTGCCCCTGCAGACAATGCCGTTGTGAATAGCCCTGTACCACCAGGTATGAGCTTTGTAAGTGGCAGTGCGGTGGTCAATGGAGTTGCGAAGCCTAGTGCCACATTGGCTGCTGGCATTAGTGTCGGTCAAGTTGCAGCCAACACCATTGCAACGGTGACGTATCGCCTGCGAGTCGATACGCTGCCGACATCACCTGCCAATGCTCAATTTGAGCATACAGCTACCTGGGCTTATGACTATATCGCTTGCGCAGGCCGTACGCGTGAGTTGGGTTTGGCAGCAGCAACAGCTGTTGTCACGCCAGCGGTTAGGCTTGTCGGGCGCAAGCAGGTTGACCCTCAAGGTACCGTAGCAAATGGCTCAGTACTGACTTATACCGTTATTGTGGAAAATACTGGTGCAACTCCTAGTGCCAATACCACGCTGCAAGACACATTGGCTGCAGGTACTACCTATGTAGCTAATAGCACGCGAATGAATGGTGTTGTTGTGGCGGATGCGAGTGGCGGTGCATTTCCGTTTGCAACAGCGCAGCCTATTAAGTCGAATGGTGCTGGCGCTGGTGTAATAGCACCAGGAGCTAGCGCCACCATTCAATTCCAAGCAACGGTGGTTGCTCCTAGCCTACTGATCATTAACACGGCCAACTACGATGTAGATGGCGCGGGGCCATCGCCGTCGAAAGCAGTAACGGCAGTGAACTCTGCGTTTGCGCCGCCGCGAGTCAGTAAGCTCTTCAATCCTAATACGGTGTCTACGGGCCAACAGACACGCTTATCTATCACGTTAACGAACGATAATGCGCTGCCGATAAATGGTGTCACGTTTAGCGATGTTATGCCGCCTGAACTCAGCATTGCTGCAACTCCCGCTGTGACGAATAGCTGTGGCGGTAGCGTGGTGGCTAATCCAGGTGCAATTGAGCTAAGTATTAGTGGTGCTGCTATTCCGGCTAATGGTAGTTGTGTCATTGCGGTGAATGTAAAAACGAGCACCAGTGGCATATTTGAAAACATCATTCCTATTGGTGCTGTTCAGTCGACAGAGGCCAACCCTAATAATGTGGCCGGAGTCGCTACGCTGACGGTACGTGAGGCGCCGCTAGTTTCAAAAGCGTTTTCGCCGGCGACCGTACTGATTAATCAGGCCTCCAGACTAACCATTACTATCGTGAATCCGAACGACACGCCACTGACTCAGGTAGCGATGCTCGATAGCCTACCTAGTGGCCTTAAGGTAACTACCTCGCCATCGACAAGTAGCACCTGTGGCGGCAGTTTAGTGGCCCCTAGCAATGCAACTAGCATAAGCTTTAGTGGTGGCAGCATCGCTGCTAACGGCATCTGTACTTTGTCAGTCAATGTGCAGGCGGCTAGCCCTGCGGTCTATCGCAATATCATTCCGGCGGGCGGTGTGAGCTCAGCGGGCACGGAGAGTAACTCCGCAGCTCAGGCAGATTTGACAGTAGCGGCTATTCAAGTTGAAAAGCGTTTTGGAACAAATCCAGTAGCGGCCAATACCAACTCCTTGATGACTATCACGCTGATTAACTCAGCGCCTACGGCCATTACGGGCGTGAGCTTTACCGATAGTTTTCCAAACGGAATGGTGCGAAATGGAAGTGCTAGTACTAGCTGCACCAACGGCAGTACATCCATAACAAATACCAGTGTGTCTCTGTCTAACGGCACCGTGCCGGCGGGCGGTAGCTGTACCGTTACGATCAATGTGCGGTCAGCAACAGCTGGTAGCTACACCAATACCATTCCCATTGGTGGCGTGACCACAAGCAATGCGGGTAGCAATACCTTGGCGGCAGAGGCAACGTTATCGGTTGCGCAACCTTCCGTTAGTAAGGCATTTTCGCCAGGCGTTATTTTGAGTGATCAGACCAGCACGTTGACCATCACCTTAAGCAGCCCGACATCGGCGATTACTGGAGTTAATTTAAAGGATATTTTTCCGGCTGGCCTAGCATTAAGCAGCCCGGGTGGCACTTGCGTGGGCACCAAAACGGTTGGTGTTGAAGCTAGTGGAGAGCATTTCCTGCGCATAGCCAATGGCACTATTCCGAATGCTGGCAGCTGCACTTTGACTGCGAGTGTTACGGGTTTGCACGGCGTCTACACTAACGTGATCGCTCCAGGAGCTGTTACGACGAATGGTTTTGGCAGCAATAGTGAGCAGGCACAGGCGAACTTAGTCATATTGGCTAAGCCAATTGTGACGAAGGCATTTGATTTGGCCGGTATTTCGCCAGGCACTACAACGCGGCTGACCGTGGCTGTCGAAAACCCAAATGCGTTAGACATGACGGGTGTCATCGTCACAGACGTATTTCCAACGAGCCCAGGCAATATGCGAGTGGCGGCAGTGCCGAACGAAAATAATGCCTGCGGTGGTGAGCTATTAGATAGCAATGGCAATAGCTTGGGTGCAAACGACGTTGGCATTCGCTTGAATAATGCCGTGGTTTCAGCCTTTAGCACGTGTACCTTTGCTGTCGATGTAACAGCTACCACGCCTGGCACCTATAGCAACGTAATTGCGGTGAATAACATCGGCGGTGTTATTGATGGTATTAGCGTGGCAGGCGCATCTCCAGCCAGTGCCAGTGTTGATGTGGTTGTGCTGCCGCCATTGGTGGAGAAAGTATTTACTGGCTCCATTGCGACAACACAGCAAGCAGAACTAGTGCTGCGTTTAAGTAACCCTAATCCAAATGCTGCACTTACAGGCGTGACATTGCGCGATGTGTTTCCAACGGTTCCGGGCAATATGACGGTGGCATCGCCAATCGTGCGCTCAGTCTCGGGTTGTGGCAGCAGCAATGCCACTGGCTCATCGGGCTCAGTAGGGCGCTTATACAATCACGATGGAGCCACATTGGTTGCAGGAAGCGCAGGCATTCGCTTGAGTAATGCCACCATTGCAGCAGGTGGAAGCTGTGAGGTTCGCGTCAACGTTGCCGTAACGGCCGCTGGCGGCTATATCAATACCACCGATGCGGTGACTTCAACCAATGGTGGTACGGGGGAGTCGGCTAGTGGGACATTGCGTGTGTATGCGCCACCGGTACTCAGCAAGCAGTTTTCTCCCAATGAGGTGGCAGTAAATGAAAAGTCTCGGCTGACACTGTCACTTTTCAATAGCAACGCCGACTTTGCCATCACGGGCATTGCCTTTACCGACACGTTCCCGTCTGGGCTCACCTTGGCACCAACGCCAAACCTAGTGAAAACCTGTACAGCAGGATCCCAGCTGACAGTGTCGCAAGGCCCGGGCACGCCAGTAAATTACAGCTTCTCAAATGGCAATTTAGCAGCTAACGGCATATGTACCGTCTCGGTAGATGTGGTGGCGGCAGAAATTGGTGAGTACACCAATACTACGTCTACGGTATCTACAACGAATGCGGGTATCGGCAGTGCGGCATCGGCCATATTAACGGTCAAGGGATATACGTTATCAGGCACGGTTTATGATGATAAAAATGCCAATAGCGTGCTTGATGCAGCAGATACTGCATTGGCCAGTGCGCTATATGTCAAGCTTGCAGTGAGGCAGGCTGGCACATGTACGAGTCCGGCGTTGCACGTTGTACAGACTACAGCAGCAGGCACGTATGACATTGTCGGCGTCCCCGACGGTGAGTATTGCCTTCTGATAGACACGAGCGCGAATAATACAGATTTAACGGTAACGCTGCCCACGGATTATGCTACGACCGAATCATCTGGTGGCTTGCGCGTAGTTCAGGTCGCTGGTGTGAATCAAGGCCAGTTAAATTTTGGCCTATTCAAAGGCACGCGTATTAATGGCCATGTCATTGTAGATAACGGTAACGCTGGCGGCACCCCGCATGACGGCCTGCGCAATGGTGGTGAGTTAGGGCTTGCAGGCGTGCAAGTAGTTGCCGCACATGCTAGCTGTAGCGGCGGTATTTGTGGTCAGTCAGTTACTGACTCTGATGGAGCCTTTGAGCTTTTACTGCCATTGAGCGGCAATTTGAATGCACTAAAAATCCGCGAATCGAATTTGGCTGCTTGGCTCTCGGTAAGTGGCACGGTGGGCAATACGGGCGGAAGTTATTCGCTAGCCACGGACGAGCTGACCTTTACTGCGACCTCCGGCACCAACTACAGCAACATTATCTTTGGCGACGTTGAGCGCCCCAGTTGGCTATCTGACAATCAGCAAAGTATTCGACCCGATGGCGTGCTGTTTTATCCGCATATTTTCACTGCTAAAACCACAGGGACGGTGACATTTTCGCAGTTAGCGACAGCAACGCCGGCCTTTCCAGGGTGGTCTCAACTTATTCATAGAGATAGTAATTGTAATGGCGTGCTTGATGGCGGAGAGCCGGTTTATGCCTTAAATACGGCTATTCCAGTGACTGCAGGTCAGCAAGTTTGCGTATTACTGCGGCAAAGCGTGGGCAGCAATGCAAGCATTGGCATGCGAAATAGCGTGACTGTAAGCGCAACCTTCAAATACAGCGGCTTGCCCGTAAATACCGCGACGCAACTGGACAACCTAGACATCACAACGGTGTCGCTACTAGGCAATGGCTTGGTGTTAATTAAGCAGGTTGATAAAGCCCAAGCGAAGCCAGGCGAAGAGTTGAATTACACCATTACTTATCGCAACAGCACTGATCAGCCGCTAGAAAATATTGAAGTGCGCGATGTGACTCCAGCCTATACAAAATTCATCTCTGGTGGTTGCAATACGCCATTACCACAAAGCATTACGAGCTGTAGCTTGTCGGCATTTCCTGCGATAGGAGCGGCTGGTGATCTGGTGTGGACCTTGAGTGGCGTACTGCAGAGCAATCAAGAGGGCTCGGTGCGCTTTAGAGTCAAGATTGATAACTAAAGCTCGCGCTCGATGTGCATTGGTAGAAACGAGCAGCTAAAGCGCGAGCCATGCCCGAGTTCTGATTGAATATCGAGCGTGGCTTTGTGCTGCATGAGCACGTGCTTAACGATGGCTAACCCTAGGCCCGTGCCACCGGTGGCCGTGCTGCGAGCGGCATCAGCG
The DNA here is from genome assembly GCA_041612115.1 of Perlucidibaca sp. GTDB lineage: Bacteria > Pseudomonadota > Gammaproteobacteria > Pseudomonadales > Moraxellaceae > Perlucidibaca. The sequence continues at coordinate 46,009 of JBFJJU010000001.1, read as the reverse complement.
CGGTAGAAGCGCTCGGTTAGGCGGGGTAGATGTATCGGGTCAATGCCTAAGCCATTGTCAGTGACACGGAAATGCGCGCCTTTTCTATCACTCCACCAGCGGATATCAATGTTGCCGGCGTTGGGCGTGTATTTCACGGCATTTGTCACGAGGTTTGAAAATGCCGAGCGAAGATCGGTCTCTGTGCCCAATATACATAAGTCAGATTCGCACTCTAGGGTGACGGTTTGCTGCTTAGGTGTAGCTAGCGTTAGCGCATCGTGGTGAATCTGCTTGAGTAATTTCGGAACGTTCACAATGTGTGGTTCACGATCTTCCGGCTGATTTTCAAGACGTGACAGTAGCAGCAAATCATTGACCAAATTATTCATGCGCGTGGCTTGTTGTGACATTTGCCCTAGCGCGCGTAGCCATCGTGGCTCGATACCTTCGGGCTGATCAAGCAAAGTCTCTAAGTAGCCCGAGAGCACGGTGAGCGGCGTGCGCAGCTCATGCGAGACATTGGCAACAAAGTCTTTGCGCATTTGCTCAAGATTATGCAAACGAGTGATGTCGTAGACGATCATTAGTCTGTCATTGTCGCCAAATTGAGTAATTTCAAATTGCAGCTGGCGGCCTGCATGGCGCTGTGAGGCAACTTTTAGGCCTTCGTCAAAAGTGCCTTGTTTGAAGTAACGAATAAAGCTAGGGGCGCGCACAAGGTTAACAACCGCTTGGCCTCGGTCTTCGGGGCGGAAGCCAAGCAGGGTTTCGGCGGCAGGGTTCCACCATTCTAAATTGCCCTGATTGTCGATCAGGGCAACGGCCTCATCGAGAGCGGAGACTGATGAGCGCGCGCGATCGATGATGCTGAGCAGACTGTCGCGTGCGCGACGTTCGTCGCGGCGTAATAAATAGATGTCGCGGAACACATCATCCCAGGCACCATCGCTTTCAGGGATATCTTGGTCGGTGGCGAGTAGCCAATGGCGCAGGCGCGATAACTCTTTGAGCTGGCGGTATAGAAACCAGGCCAAGGCCGCGCACAGGCCGAGCAGTGCGTGTCCGGCAATATAGCCTAGCCCGAGGCAAATACTGCTCCCTAAGGCAATGCTCTTCAATTCACGAGCTAGTACCGCACGTCTCACACAGGCTCTGCCTTGTCGCTCATCTGTACCGAAAAGCGATAGCCGGTACCACGCACGGTCTGAATGAAGCGGTCATAGCCAAAAGGCTCTAGGGCTTTGCGCAAACGGCGAATATGCACGTCGATGGTGCGATCTTCTACATAGACATTGCCGCCCCAGACTTGATCAAGCATTTGCGTGCGGGTATAGGCGCGTTCTGGGTGGCTCATGAAGAAGGCGAGTAGGCGATATTCTGTTGGGCCCATTTCTACTAATTTGTCGTCGGCGCTAACACGATGGCTCACTGGATCAAGCTTCAGGCCTTCTGCTTCGATGGCGCTTTCTTGGTGCAAAACATTGCTGCGGCGCAGCACCGCTTTGATTCGCGAGGCTAGCTCGCGCGTTGAAAATGGCTTGGTGAGATAGTCATCGGCACCGGCATCGAGGCCTTGTACCTTATGGTCTTCTTCGCCGCGAGCGGTAAGCATGATGATAGGAATTTCGCGCGTACTTTCATCGCGCTTGAGGCGCCGAGCTAGCTCAATGCCGCTCATGCCGGGCAACATCCAGTCCAATAAAATTAGGGCTGGGCGTTCATCGACAACGAGGTGGTGAGCTTGCAAGGCATCTTCGGCCTCAAGGCAGCTATAGCCGGCTAAGTCCAAGGCGATAGAAATCATTTCGCGGATGGCGGCTTCGTCGTCAACAATCAGAATTTTATCGCTGGACATAACACGTCTCGAATCGGTTTAGATGACAGCAGTATTACAACGTGAAGACATGACAGAAATATGACGATGTAATGACTACGGTAATGCCAACTTTTGCAACCATGCCATAAGTAAGGCGACAAAAAGAACTAAACCGACCCAATGGTTGTGTTTAAACGCCGCAAGGCAGAGGTGCTTGTCGCGACTGGCGGTGACTTGCCATTGCCAAATGAACAATGTGAGCACGCCTGTTAAGCCTGCCCACCAGGGCCATGGCCATTGCATTTGATGGCCAATAAAGCCGAGTGCAATTAACCAAAAAGCCTGCAAGCCCGCGATGGCCACACGATCTAGGTCGCCAAATAAAATAGCCGTCGATTTTACGCCAGCCTTCAGGTCATCCTCACGATCAGCCATAGCGTATTGCGTGTCGTAAGCCACAGTCCATGCCAGATTGCCGGCGTAGAGCAGCCAGCACAGGTCATCGGGCGTGCGGCCTTGAGCGACGAATGCCATCGGGATAGCCCATGAAAATGCGGCACCAAGCACCACTTGCGGCAAGTAGGTGACGCGCTTCATAAACGGGTAAAGCACGGCTAAACCTAGAGCTCCGAAGGACCAATAAAACACCTGAACTGGCAGCCAAAAAAGCAACGAGGCGCTGAGTGCGACGAGTAGGGCAAAGAGCATCAAGGCTTCGCTGCCAAGAATGCGGCCGCTAGCCAGGGGTCGGTCGGCGGTGCGCCAAACCTGGCCATCGATATGGCGATCGGCATAGTCGTTGATAACGCAACCAGCTGAGCGCATGAGCACTACGCCGGCGACAAAAATAGCCACGATCATAGGCTCGGGATGGCCATCGCCGGCAACCCATAGCGCGATGAGCGTAGGCCAGAGCAATAGCCAAATGCCGATGGGCCGGTCGAGGCGCATCAGGGTGATAAAGTCGGGTAAGCGGTCGCGTGAAATCATGGGCTTATCGTGTCTGTATGGGCGCTGGCGGTCAACAGGGCGGGAAGAAAAGCTTCCGCCACTAGAACGGCTTGCCCGCGTAATAAAAAGCGCGAGCGCCGAGCCCAAACTGCGCTAGCGTGCGTGGGTAGTTGTAGCCTTGCATAGCGAATAGGGCCGCGCACTAAGGCTGGGTCGCGAAACAATAAGCTACCCAAGCTTTGATTGCCCAAGCGAGTCAGGCGGCGATTGAGGCCGCCTAGACTGCGACTCGGCAGTACTGAGCGTGCTTGCACCCACGGTGTATCGATGCCGATTAAAACCACTTCACGTATCCAGGCAAATTCGCCACGACGTAGTTTCAAGGTGCGTGCCTCTTCGGCACTGGGTAGGCCCCAGCCTTCGCAAATCACCTCAACTCGCAGCTCGCCACCAGAGTGCTGGGCCAGCGAGCTTAGCCGCGCGGTGAGCGAGCCGGGCTCGGCTAGCCAAGAGCGCAAATCACGCTGCGATGACAGGCGAAGCTTTAGCGGCTCCTGCTGCCAATGGCGGGGATGTGTCCATTTGCTTGGGCTATTTTGCATAAGTATCGCAATAGAAAAAAGCTATCGAAAGTTTTAGACCAACGCATTGGCCATAATCAGGCCGCTATCATAACCTAGCCTTGTTGAAGCAGCGCTAAGGCGCAACATTTTACGAGGAGCGTAATCACATGAAATTAGATATCACCATTACGGGTAAGAACTTAGAGGCCGCCTTTGCAGGTGAGTCCATGGCCTTTATGAAATACAGCTATTTCGCAAAGTTAGCACGCGAAATGGGCGACGAAGCTACAGCGGTTGCCTTTGAAGAAACGGCGAAACAAGAGATTCAGCACGCGTTCGGCCACTTGGATCTACTCTATCCAAAGATCATGATGACGCCGGCAAAAATGCTTGAGGTGGCGATTGCCGGTGAAACCTATGAGTACAGTGAGATGTACCCAGGCTTCCGCGATACGGCAGTGCAAGAGCAGCAGGCCGATGCCATGAAAGAGTTTGAAGAGCAGATTGCTGAGTCGAAAGAGCACGCTGAATGGTTTAAGGCCGCGCTGAAAAAGGCCGAGAAACGTTTCGCCGCTTTAACTAAAGTAGAAGAGCGTCACGCCAATCATTACCGCGAGGCATTAGCAGCAGCACAAGCGCGCTAATTTCGGTAACATTGCGCGCTGACATGGTTTAGGCGCATTGGCTACGTTGTGGCCAATGCGCAAGTTGATATCCAATAATGAGGTGAGTTATGAAGAAGTGGCAATGCATAGTCTGTGGATTTGTTTACGACGAAGCGGTTGGCATGCCTTGGGATGGTATCCCTGCCGGCACTAGCTGGAATGACATCCCCGATGACTGGGTCTGCCCAGACTGCGGCGTTGGTAAAGAAGATTTTGAAATGGTGGAGCTCTAAGTCATGCGCCCACTCGTTATCTTGGGAACCGGTTTGGCCGGCTACACGTTGGCGCGCGAATTTCGCAAGCTCAACACGGAGCGCCCGCTAATTATCCTGTCTCAGGATGACGGGCGCAGCTACTCCAAGCCCATGTTGTCGAATGCTTTGGCGAAGGCCAAAACGCCCGATGACTTGGCGATGGCATCGCCTGAAAAAATGGCCGAGCAGCTCAATGCTGAGGTGCGTGTGGCAAGCGCGGTGTCGAGCATTGATCCTGTGGCGAAAACGCTCACGGTCAATGGCGAGGCGTTGGCCTACGAAGATTTAGTCTTAGCGGTAGGCGCCGAGGTATTCCGCCCACCGCTAGGCGGCGATGCTGGCGATAGCGTATTGAGCGTCAATGACCTTGGCGATTACGCGGTATTTCGCGAGCAGCTCGGTGAGTCTGCGAAGCGCGTGCTGATCATCGGCGGCGGCTTAATTGGCTGCGAATTTGCCAATGACTTAGTTGCCAGTGGCCATAGCGTAACGGTGGTTGAACCTATGGGTCGGCCATTGCCAACGCTGCTGCCTGAGCGTGCCTCGAAAGCAGTTGCAGCCGGGCTAGAAGGCTTAGGCGTGAATTTTCTCTATGGCGCCAATGTCACTGCCGCTAATCATGCCGGCAAGGGCATTCGTGTGAGCTTAGCGGATGGCCGTCATGCCGAAGCCGATATCGTGCTGTCGGCGATTGGTCTGCGCCCGCGCTTGGGCTTGGCGGAAGTGGCTGGCTTGAAGGTAGCGCGCGGCATTTGTGTCGACCGCTATCTGCGCACTAGCAATGCCAACATTTACGCCATTGGCGATTGCGCCGAAGTCGACGGCAAAGTACTGATGTACGTTTTGCCGTTGATGGCCAGCGCGCGAGCTTTGGCAAAAACCTTGGCTGGCGAAGAGTCGGTAGTGAGCTATCCTGCCATGCCAGTGCAAATCAAAACGCCGATTTGCCCAATTGTGGTGTCACCTGTGGCGCCAAACACCGAGGGTGCGTGGGCGGTTGAGGCAGACGGCAATAATGTCAAAGCCAGCTTTTTAGCGAAAGATGGCCAGCTCTTGGGCTTTGCGTTAACTGGCAGCTTCGCCAGCGACATGAAGACCAAAATGGAGATGGCGCGGGCTTTGCCGCCAATCTTGGCGTAAGTGATTAGCCGCCGGAAGCGGCGGCTTTTGACAGCAGGTCACGGGCGCGGTTCACATCGACTTCAACAAAGTCGCCATTGAGATACATCTCGCCCAATCGGCGTAATGCCTTTGGGTAGCCACGGTTCGCTGACTCGGTCATATAAGCCAAGCCTTTTGCCGTGTTTTTTCGTATGCCATCGCCGACTAAGAGCATTTGCGCGAGGTTAAATTGGGCTTCTGAAACGCCTGAGTCGGCAGCCTGCTCAAACCATTCAGCGGCTTTGCGTTTATTGCGTTTAACGCCGATGCCTTGGTCATACATGATGCCAATATTGTTTTGTGCCGATGATGAGCCTAGCTGTGCGGCTTTCAGCACAAGCACGGCGGCACGATTGCTATCGACGGGGACACCGTTGCCCTCGTAGTACGCCATGCCGATGGCATAGAGTGCGGGCGGGTAGTCTTGATCAGCGGCGGCGCGAAACCAGCTATTAGCGAGATCAATATCGCGCGGGACGCCATTGCCGCTGGCGTAAAGTGCGCCTAAGTTATATTGCGCACGCGCTAGACCTTGGCGAGCAGCCAAGCTAAACCATTCTGCGGCTTTGATACGATTTCGCACCACGCCATCGCCGTTGTAATAAAGCACGCCCAAGTTGTATTGCGCATCGGCAGCGCCAGTCATGGCCGCTTGGCGAATTTGTCGCGGGCTGGCATCTACTTTGTTGGTACTTACGCGTGGCGCAGCATCGATCAGGCCACTGAACATCAACACGCTTAAAAACAGGCCATTTCGTAAACGCAGCCAATACATAAATTACCTCGGAACACAGTCAAAAACACAAAGACCATTGAAGAGTATGGGGCATTGCGTGAGTAAACAAGAGTATAGCTGCTATGCCAAGGCGTAGTGTCCTTCATTGCTGAGCCAGCGACTAAGTAAATAGTTGTAGTTTGCGTGGCCATGTAGGCGTTCGGCTAGCGCACGCGCTGGAACAATGAGTGCCGCATCGCGAACTAAATCGGCGAGGCGAAATTGCACATCGCCCGTTTGCCGAGTGCCTAATACTTCGCCGGGGCCGCGTAGCTCTAAGTCTTTTTCGGCAATGACAAAGCCGTCTTGGCTGTCACGTAAAATCTGTAGGCGCTCGCGAGCTAGTGCCGACACTGGAGTTTGATAGAGCAGCACGCAGAAGCTAGCGAGCTGGCCACGGCCAACACGGCCACGGAGTTGATGTAGCTGCGACAGGCCTAAGCGCTCAGGATTTTCAATGACCATCAATGTGGCATTGGGCACATCAACACCGACTTCGATGACGGTGGTGGCGACTAAAACTGCGATGTTGCCGGCGACGAATTCAGCCATGACAGCGGCTTTCTCGGCAGCTTTTAACTGGCCGTGCACCAGCGCAACGTTCAATTCGGGCAGCGCGGCGCTGAGCTCAGTCATCGCTGCCTCGGCTGCTTGCGCTTGGATTTGCTCAGACTGCTCAATGAGAGTGCAAACCCAATACGCTTGCTGGCCACTGGCGGCATGGTGGCGTATGCGTTCAACTAGGGTGTCGCGGCGTGTATTGGCAAGCACCACGGTTTGGATGCCTTGGCGGCCTGGCGGGAGCGCATCGATGATGGAGGTGTCGAGATCACCATAAGCACTCATCGCTAACGTGCGTGGAATCGGCGTCGCAGTCATGATCAGCTGATGCGGCAGCCAGCCCGCGCTCAGGCCTTTCTCGGCTAATTGCAGGCGTTGCGCAACGCCGAAGCGATGTTGCTCATCGATGATGACTAGCCCGAGGCGGGCAAACTGCACGCTGTCTTGAAATAGCGCATGGGTACCAATGACGAGCTGGCAGCTGGCATCGGCGAGGGCAGCGAGTGAGGTGGTTCTGGCTTTGGCGGCTTGTTTGCCTGAGAGCCACCCGACCGAAATGCCCAGTGGCTCAAACCAGCTGCGAAAGCGCAGCAGATGTTGCTCGGCGAGAATTTCGGTTGGTGCCATGATGGCGACTTGCAGGCCAGCGGCCAGCGCAGGGCAAGCGGCCAGCGCGGCAACCACGGTCTTGCCAGCGCCGACATCGCCTTGCACGAGTCTGAGCATGGCGCGAGTTTGGCCTAGGTCACGATGAATTTCATGCACCACGCGCTGCTGGGCATCGGTGAGCGCAAAAGGTAGTGCGGCTAATAATTGCTGGCTCAGCAAATCATCGCAGCGTAAGGCTGGCGCAGAAGTGTGACGCTGGCGATCACGGCGTTGCAGCAGGCCCATTTGGTGCGCAACTAGTTCTTCGAACACGAGGCGTTGCTGTGCCGGATGTAGGCCATCTCGCAATGCTTGGCGGTCGTTGTCGGCGGTGGGCGCATGCACGGTGTGCAGTGCTTGTGCTAACGACCAGCCGCCGGCCTGTTGCGCGGGCAGTTTATCGATCAGTACAGCGTCATTGAGCAGCGGCAGTGCGCGTGCCATCAGCTCGCGAATACGCCGTTGCGTGAGTCCATCAACCAATGGGTAGATTGGCGTGAGATGGTCATTCAGGCGCGCGTCATCATCGCTCACTGTCTCTGCGCCGGCTAGCCATTCGACCTCAGGATGAATCATTTCCGGCCCCGCAGGCCCTGCTCGTACTTCGCCAAAAACGCGCAGACGCTGACCTTTGCTATAGCTGTCTTTCTGCGATGTGCGAAAATGATAGAAACGTAATGTTAGACCGCCACTACCATCGCGCAGACGAACCAAGAGCGCTCGTCGCCGGCTTTGAGTGATGTCCGCGAGCATAACCTCAGCCTCGACTAAGGCCGTCATGCCAGGAATTAATGAGCCTAAGGCCGTGCGTTGCGTGCGATCTTCATAGTGTCGTGGCAAGGTAAATAACAGATCTTGCACGGTGTTGATGCCAAGTCGCTTTAGCCGATCAGCTAAGGCAGGGCCGACGCCGCGCAAGCAAGCGATCGGGCGCTCGTGTAGCGCCGAAAGCGGTGCATTTACAGCCGTGCCCACGCTTAGCGATGCACCGCAGTGGTGCCGGGCAAGTCCAAGTCTTGCAAGGCGCGCACTAGTTCTTGCAGGGCGCGCGGCCGTGAAAATCGATGACGACTGGCCAAGACAATACGGCGGTGCGGGCAAGGCATGATCGGCCGAGTGGTGAGTTCATCATCGGTCAATTGCTGTTCGGCGCTGGCAGGAATAAGCGTGATGCCCAGCCCCGATGCCACCATATGGCGCAAAGTCATCAGTGAGCTGCCAGAATTGATGCCTGGAGTTTGGCCTACTTGGCAAGTTTCAAGCACTTGGTCACGGAAGCAATGGCCTTCGCCAAGCATCAGCACGGGGCTAGTGCTGAGGACATCGGCGGGAATTATTTTTCTGCTTGTAAGCGCATGATCCCGCGGCAGTAATAATTGAAAAGGCTCGTCGAATAGTGCTGTGACGCGGGTTTCTGGTGGCTCAAAAGGCATCGCCACAATAATGGCATCGAGCTCGCCGCGCGCTAAACGCTCCGCGAGCACATGGGTGTAGTTTTCTTCTAAATACAGTTTCAGCGGGCTGGTCTCATGCTTCATGTGGCGCACGAGAGACGGGAATAAATAGGGGCCAACGGTAAAAATTGCACCTAAGCGTAAAGGTTCGGCAAATTCATCGCGCGACTGATCTGCCATGGCTTCGAGCTTGTCTGCCTCGGCAAGCACCACATGAGCTTGAGCAATGAGAGCCTCGGCGGCAGGTGTCATCAGCACGCCATGGCGATGGCGCTCAAACAGGCTTAGACCAAGCGAATCTTCGAGTTTTTTTACCGCAACAGATAGCGTTGGCTGCGCGACATGGCAGCGCTCGGCGGCGCGGCCAAAGTGGCGCTCTTGAGCCAAGGTGACGAGATAGCGTAGCTCGGTTAAGGTCATAATCTCTCTGGGCTGTGTCGTGCATGTCGCATGTAGCCAAAAACTATCAAAGATTGAGCTTATGTCAAAGATATTAATCGTCGGTGCGGGTGATGTTGGCAGTCGAATTGCGACAGAGCTGGCTGAACTAGGCCATGAAGTGTGGGCATTACGCCGCACGCCGCAGGAAGATCAGCGTTTTGCTAATGGCGGCAAGCTGATGTGGATTGCTGGCGATGTTACCAACGCCGAGACGCTAAAGTTGCCACTGGGTTTAGCGGTAGTCATCAGTGCCTTAGCGCCGAGTGAGTCTGGTATGGCCGCCTATGAGCAAGTCTATGTCGGCGGTGCTCGGGCATTGCAACAGGCGCTAAATGGTCAGCGCTTAATTCGTCAATTTTGGCTGTCATCTACTGGTGTTTATGGTGAGGATGCAGGTGAATGGATTGATGAGACGACCCTCGCGCAGCCAAAGCGAGACACCGCTAAGCTATTATTGCAGGCAGAAGATATTGTTCGGCAGTCGCCATGGCCATCGACCATTGTGCGTTTAGGTGGCTTGTATGGGCCTGGTCGCGAACGATTATTGCGCTGGGTGCGCGAAGCCAAGCCAGTGCAAATGGTCCCGCCAAGTTGGACTAACCGCCTACATGTTGCCGATGCTGCGAGTCTAGTGGTGCACTTAGTGCAGCAAAGCTTAGCTGGTAATAACACTGAGCCATTGCTGCTTGGTGTGGATGATGCGCCAACGCCACAGTACGAGGTATTGGCGTGGTTGGCGCAGCAGCTTGAGTTGCCAGCACCGCCAGAAAAAGCTATTGAGCCTAACGCAAGCCAAGGTAAGCGTATTCGCAATTTGGCGTTGCAGCGAAGTGGCTACGAGTTGCGTTACCCGAGCTTTCGCGACGGATATTTGACTTTGATGCCAAATCTGTAATTTTTTGTAATTTAGCTACGGTTTTGGTTTGTCTATATGGCTGTTCTGTAACTTATGGCGTAGTCTAATTGCCTACAAAAAGAACAATATTAGGCGAGGCGGTTATGCGGATTGCTCACACACTCCCACTTTTGGCATTGGCAGCTTCTCTGGCAGCTTGCGGCGGATCTTCTGGGTCAGGGTCATTTTTTTCGAATGATGACGGCGACGACCCGAAAGAAGAGGTCGATGATGGCGGAGATAATACTGGTGGGGATGGTGGTGCTCAGACTGCTCCGAATCGCATAGTTAGCTTCAAGCGTGCAGGTGCAACATTCGACACGCTAGAGGCGAACACGGCGTCATGCGCCACTAAGGTTCGTTTAGATGGCGGTCGGAGCTATCAGGTCACTTTGCCTTCGGCGAGTGGTGAAACCATTAGCTTTCAGGTTATTGAACCGAAAAAAATTGACTGCCTAAAAGGTAATCCCTTGGTGTTGCACGGGCATGGCTTTGGTGGCGCACGTACAGAGGACCCTAAAGGTAGTTTCCTTGAGCGCTTGCAAGACAACGGTTACGCCGTCATTAGTATCGATCAGCGTGGGTTTAACGATAGCTCTGGCACGGTACGCGTGATGGACCCTGACTACGAAGGTCAGGATTTAATACAAATCTTTGATTGGGCTGAAAAGAATCTTGATTATCTCGTGTACGAGCGGCCGTCGGAGGCCAGCCCGTACAATATAGTCGCCGGCGCGAATGGCGGTAGTTACGGCGGCATGTATCAAATGCTGTTGCACAATATCGACCCGAAAAGTCGTCTTGATGCGCTTACGCCAGATATAACGCCGCATGATCTACGTACTAGCTTGTACCCTGGCGGTGCTGTGAAGTCTGCGTGGGTGGCTTTATTAGTGGTTGGTGGCGAAGCAGGCGCAAACAAGCCCATCATTTCGGGTTTAGACCCCGCCATTAAAGAGACTTTGGTCAAAGGTGTGACATCTAATGAAATTCCGACGCCTTCGCTAAACTTCTTTTATTATCACAGTGCGAAATACTTTGGTGCGGATGATGGCACCGATATAAGTAATATGGATTTCCTGACCTCAATGTTGTCGCCACCAACTAAGCCGATCTATGTGGGCGATAAGAAGCCTGCACCTAAGAAAGTCGATATCTTATTTTCGCAAGGCATGCGCGATACCTTGTTTAACTTCAATGAGGCGTGGGCTAACTATCAGGCCTATAAAAATTTAGGCGGGGACGTTCGTTTAATGACGCATGAGGGCGGTCATATTTTGCCGGGCACGCAAACAGTAATAGGTGCGCTTGGTCCACTGAATATGCTCACCGATCCATTGCTTGGGGGCTTAGATAGCGTTGGCCTGTCATTGCCAGACTTACAAAAGCCTGGCGGTAGTAATAACTGCGGTGCGCTAAGCCGTGACGATGCCGACTTGGCATTCTTAAATGAAAAATTGAATCCTCCGCAGAAGGAAGCCGCAAGTTTGGCAACTGTAACGGCTTTGGAGCAGTTGAAAACCAGTGTGTGCTTATCGCTAAGCGATGGCCCAGATGGGGCAGTATTTGTTGAGTCAGAGCAAATTGCGGCAAAGCGCGCAGAAACTAAGATTCCTGCCAGCATTATCCCTGTGCCAAATGCAGCTTTAGGGCTAACCAGTTTGCTGTTACCAACATTTATCCCTCTTGAGGGCTTTAAGGGCCCTCTGGCTATTGGCGGCATTGGTCAGCTCAACATTAAGCTGAATAATGTCCTTGAGCCATTGAATGGCTGCGATCTGCCTTTGGGCTTGCCTGCAGAGTTGACCAATAATATTCCAGCCCCGCTGTCGGGCTTGCTTGGTCTACTGCCTGTGAAGTTGCCTATACGAGCCTGCGACGCAATCGTCCTTGTCGGCTTTGGTGCGAAAAAAGGCATGGCTGCTCCACGCTTAATCGATGAGCAAATGCAGCCAGTTCGCGGCCTCGGTGAGCACAAAGTATCGATGGTGGGCGTTGCGGAAAAACTAGCTGAAGGCGAGCAACTTGGCCTAATGGTCTATGGCTATAACCTGCAGTACCTCACCAGCTTGTCACGTGACTTATTGGTGCCTGCAGTCACGATTAGTGGCACGGTAGAGGTTCCTGTTCTGGCTAATTAGTCTCTAGGCCTAAATAAAAATGCCTGCATTAAGCAGGCATTTTTATTCGTGCAATTAGTTACCGTTTCAAGAAGCTGTGACAACAATGCCATCCATTTCAACCAGAGCACCGCGTGGTAAAGACGCTACGCCAATGGCTGCGCGAGCAGGATAGGGCTGTGTGAAGTAGCGCGCCATCATCTCGTTGACTAAGGCAAAGTGACCTAGATCGGTGAGGAAGATATTGAGCTTGGCAATGTCTTGTAGGGTGGCGCCAGACTCCTCAATAACGGCTTTGAGGTTTTCAAAAACCTGCACGATTTGCGCGTCAATACCTTCAACCAGCTGCATGCTGGCGGGGTTGAGGCCAATTTGGCCCGACAAATAAACGGTGTTGCCGACTTTTATTGCTTGCGAATAAGTGCCAATGGCGGCTGGGGCTTTATTGGTTTGGATAACGGCGCGATTCATTGAGACTAATACTCCTGAAAAATTAAGAGCTTACCCGAGTGACTTTGTCGACGCCGGGTAAAACACGAATACGTTTAATGACGCGGGCTAAATGGATGCGGTCACGCACCACCAAGCCGAGCTGCATGACCCCATGATGCGAGCCTTTTTCTTCAATCTGCACATTATCAATGCTGGCTTCACTTTCGGTGGCCTCGCGTGCGATTTCAGCGAGCATTCCGCGGCGATTAACCAAAGCAATGCGTAGCTGGCAAATAAACTCGCGATCGACTTTTTCAGCCCATCGCAGCGGTACACATTTGTCGGGGTTACTGCGCATTTCGGTCGCCATATTACGGCATTTGTGGCGATGAATGACGACGCCACGACCAGCGCTTAAATGCCCCATGATGTCATCCCCAGGTAAGGGGCGGCAGCAGCGGGCGTAGGACACGACCAAGCCTTCGGTACCACGAATCGCGATGCCATTATGGGCACTGCGCTTGAGTGTGGCTGAGCTAGCAACGGCTTCATCGGGCACCAAGCGGCGGGCAATAATTTGCGGAACTTGGTTGCCCATGCCGATATTTTCGAGCAACGTATTGGCGCTATCCATGGCCAACTCTTTGAGCAGGTTAGCCATCGTATCGGCAGGTAATTCGGCGTATTTCTTGCCGAGACCAGACAGTGACTTCTCTAGCAGGCGCAGGCCTAAGTCTCGCGACTCATCTGCTTGTTGATCCTTTAAGAAGTGGCGAATCTTCGCGCGCGCTTTACTGGTAATGACGAAATCTAGCCAGCTAGGATTGGGGCGCGCACCAGGAGCGGCAATGATCTCAACAGTTTGGCCAGTTGTTAGCGGCAAGCTGAGTGGTGCTAGACGGTTATCGACGCGTGCGGCCACGCAAGTATCACCAATATCGGAGTGCACGGCGTAAGCAAAATCTACCGGCGTGGCGCCGCGCGGCAATGTCATGATGCGGCCTTTTGGTGTGAACAAATAGACTTCATCAGGGAAGAGATCGATCTTCACGCTCTCGATGAACTCGAGTGAATCGCCGGCATTCTTCTGTAGCTCTTGTAGCGACTTCATCCACTCGCGAGCTCGTGTTTGCGAGGTATTGGTGAAAGTGTCTGACTTGTACAGCCAGTGCGCCGCGATGCCATTGCTGGCCATGGCATCCATGGCTTCGGAGCGAATTTGCACCTCAATCGGCACGCCGCGCGGGCCTTTCAGAACAGTGTGCAATGACTGGTAGCCGTTGGTTTTCGGGATGGCGATATAGTCTTTGAACTTGCCTGGTATTGGCTTGTACAAATTGTGCATGAGGCCGAGGCTGCGATAACAGGAGTCGACACTTTCAACGATGACGCGGAAGCCGTAGACATCCATGATTTCGGAAAATGATCGGCGTTTTTCACGCATCTTTTGGTAAATGCTGAATAGATGCTTTTCACGGCCTTCGACTCGTGCTTGGATGCCTTCGCGCGCAAGTCGTTCGCTAATGGCGACTTCTAGGCTGATGACCATTTCGCGTCGATGCCCACGTGCTGCCATCACGGCATGTTCGATACGCTCGGCGCGCATGGGCCAAATAGCATGAAAGCCCAGCTCTTCGTATTCAATGCGAATATCGTTCATGCCCAAACGCATGGCAATGGGCGCGTAAATATCCAATGTTTCGCGCGCCACACGTTTACGCTTTTCCACCGTGAGCACGTCGAGCGTGCGCATATTGTGCAAGCGATCGGCGAGCTTCACCACAATCACGCGCACATCGTGGGTCATGGCGAGAATCATTTTACGAAAGTTTTCGGCTTGCGCCTCGGCTTTGCTATTGAAATGAACTTGCGTGAGCTTGGTGACACCATCGACTAGTGCAGTGACTTCATCGCCAAATTCTTTTGCCAGGGCATCCTTGCTAACACCGGTGTCTTCAATAACGTCGTGCAGCATGGCAGCCATCAGGCTGTGATGGTCCATGTGCATATCGCACAAAATATGAGCTACGGCTAAAGGGTGTGTGACGTAGGGGTCGCCATTGCGCCGAAATTGTCCGATGTGAGCCTGTTCGGAAAAAAGATAGGCGTGATGAACTTGCGCCACTTGTTCTGGCGAAAGGTAATTAGAGAGACGTTTGCAGAGGGCGTCGATGCCTGAGTTCATGTACTCAGTGTCTGCATCGCGAGGCGCTGCGTCAAGGGGCTAAGACGAGGAATATCTTGAAAAAAGCCGCAATGACGCAGGAGATTTGTAGTGTTTTTACAACTCGATAGGTGGTTGGTACTCGAGGTTACCTAAATTGCTCAAATCGGGTAGTGCTTCTTCTTCTGGCATTTCATTGAGAATTTCGCGAGTGACCAAGCCAGCGGCGATTTCGCGCAGGGCCATCACGGTGGGTTTGTCGTTTTCCCAAGCCAAGCTGGACTCTTTGCCGCCTGTCGCCAATTGGCGTGCGCGCTTAGAGGCAACCAGCACCAGCTCAAAACGGTTATCTAAATTGGTCAGACAGTCTTCGACGGTTACGCGGGCCATGATAACGCTCCAAGCAGCGGGCAAATAAGGGGCGGGATTCTACCGCTTGCAGGTTTTTTACACAACCTCCGCAGAGGGATGGTTTGAGCCTAGTAAACGCTAGTGGTTTAGCCGCCCGAAAGTAGGCGCCGAATCAAATTTGCTTGGCGCTGGCTTTGGGCGCGATTACTCAAGCGTGCGGCACGAACAATACTGCGTAAATCGGCTAATGCGGTGGCGAAATCGTCATTGATCACTAGGTAGTCAAAGTCGGCGTAATGACCGATATCGGCGATGGCCTCGCTAAGACGGTGGGCGATGACTTCGGCGCTGTCTGTGCCACGGCCATTGAGGCGCTCAGCAAGTTCGGGCAGCGATGGCGGCAAAATGAACACAGATTGCGCCTGGGGCATTAAGTCGCGCACGATGGCCGCGCCTTGCCAGTCTATTTCCAAAATAACGTCGAAGTCTTTAATCAGTTGTTCTTCGACCCAGGTCCGCGATGTGCCATAGAGGTTGCCGAAGACTTCGGCGTGTTCCAAAAACTGGCCTGCGCCAACATCATTGAGAAAGTTTTCGCGCGACGTGAAGTGATAGTTCACGCCGTCAACTTCGCCGGGCCGTGAGGCGCGTGTAGTGTGGGAGATCGATACGCCTAGGCGCTCATCGCTAGCGACTAGTGATTTCACTAGCGATGTTTTGCCAGTGCCGGAGGCGGCGGCGATGATAAATAAGGTTCCGGACATGCTGAGCTCGCAGAGTGGCGTGTGTGCTTTAGGGCAAGAATGAGCCTATTTAATCAAAAAAAACGCCTTAGAGCTTTAGTGGATAAGCAACTTCATTATCTGGCATGGTAAAACTCTCATAAGTTACAGCAATAATAAAAGTGAGAAATATCATGCTGGGCATTCCATTAGGGCTGGTTACGGCAAACGCTGTGGAGTGGGCCATGCACAAATATGTGCTGCATGGCATGGGCCGAAATCGTCGAAGCTTTTGGTCATTTCATTTTCATGAGCATCACAAGGTGGTGCGCCAGCATGACTACTACGACCCTAATTATGAGAAGTTTCCCTTGGGCCTACATGCGCAAGGTAAGGAAGCATGGTCCTTGATTGCTGCTAGTGCAGTGCTAGTTCCTGTGTTTCCTATCGCGCCATTTTTTGTGGGTACGCTGTGGTATAGCGCGGCGAACTATTACCGTGTGCACAAGCACTCGCACCAAGACCCGGAGTGGGCGCGCCAGCATGTGCCTTGGCATTACGACCACCATATGGGGTCTCAGGCGAGCGCAAATTGGTGTGTAACAAAGCCTTGGTTTGACTATCTGATGGGCACGCGAGTTTTTCGGCCTCATGGTGAGCGCGAAAGCCATTGGCTAGGTCTGAGTTGGCAGGGTGTTGAACTGGCACCCGCTGAAGGGCCAGAGAATTAGTCTGCATTGGTCGCTAATGAGCGATTCCAAAAGGCTGGCCGTGGCGGCGGCGTGGTGACATTAGGCTTGGCTTGCAGGTGCTGGCTCATGACCTGGCCCCATAGCTCAATGAAGTGATCAGCCACGGGAGCATCGTTCATCAAGTGCTGCTCTAGGGCCATGCCACGCATCAGCCAATGCGTTAAGACAAAGAGCTGCGTAGGCTTAATGCCATTAAAGTCTGGCTCGAAATAGTGTTTGCTGGCCATATCCAGCGCTTGCCTCCCGGCATCCCATAAAGCACGCATGACGCGAGCCAGGTCTTCATCTCGTCGACTGGCGAGCATCAGCTCCATCAAGGCTAAACTTTCGGGGCCATCGTGCAGCTCGCGCCAGCTGGCGGTGATCATATCGGCCGCGCGATTTTCTGAGTCGACAACGCCACGAGTTGCGCGAGCAAGGTGGCGGTTCATCCAGCGAATTAAGTATTCGGCGGTGGCCTCCAGCAGACTGGCCTTGGTAGGGAAGTGATGCATGGGAGCGCCGCGCGAAACGCCGGCCTGAGTGATGATTTTGCTCACCGTCGTGCCGGCATAGCCTTCATCGGCTAAGCAAGTGACAGTGGCGTTGATTAAACGTTGGCGCATAGCTTCGCTGCGCTCAGTCTGGGTACGGCGATGTTGATCTATATTTTGAGACTGTGCAGTCATTTTTACTTGAATCCTTGGCTAAGTCTGCGTATAAAGCATCACAAGTTGTACGGCCGTATTGTAAATATGAGGCCGACAATGTCTAGTTATTTACAGATTCCATCGACCAGATGAATTAGGGAGCCACTATGAGCTTGAATGTCCCCACACCAATGAATGCAATGATTCCGCGCACAATTTTTAGCGCGGATCACGAAGATTTCCGCCGCACCGCTCGCCGTTTTTTTGAAGAAGAATTGGCGCCGCATCGTGAAAAATGGGAAGAGCAACAGCACATCGATCGTCATTTATGGAACAAAGCTGGCGAGCTAGGCCTGCTATGCCCAACCATGCCGGAAGAGTACGGTGGCTCAGGCGTTGATCGCCTGTACAGCGTGATTTTGATGGAAGAGCAGGCGCGTGCGGGTGATTCAGCTTCGGGCTTTTCGCTGCATTCCGACATCGTTGCCAACTATTTAAACAACTTCGCTAGCGAAGAGCTGAAGCAGCAATGGCTGCCTAAAATGTGCTCCGGTGAGGCTGTCGGCTCGATTGCCATGACTGAGCCAGGTACTGGCTCTGACTTACAAGCCGTGCGCACTACGGCCATTGCCGATGGCGATGATTACATCGTAAACGGCAGCAAAATTTTCATCACCAACGGTTATCTCTGCGATATCGCTGTGGTCGTGGTGAAAACTGGTGACCCAAGCAAAGGCGCAGAAAGCGTGTCGCTGCTGCTGATTGAAGCCAATCGCGAAGGTTTCAGCAAAGGCCGCCCATTGAAAAAAGTGGGTATGAAAGGCCAAGATACCTGTGAGCTATTCTTCGACAACGTACGCGTACCGAAATCTAACTTGATCGGCACCGAAGGCATGGGCTTTATCATGCTGATGAAAGAGCTGGCTTGGGAGCGTCTGATGATTGCCATCATGTGTGCTTCAGGTTGTGAGAGTGTGTTGGCTCACACCTTGGCCTATGTGCGTGACCGTAAAGTATTTGGCAAGCCCGTGGCGGCCTACCAAAACACCAAATACAAGCTCGCCGAACTGCGCTCAGAAACACAGATTGCCCGTGTGTTTGTTGACCGTTGCATCGAAGAGCAGCTGAAAGGCACGTTGCAAGTGGACGCTGCCGCTGCTGCGAAATACTGGGTGTCGGATTTGATCTCGAAAGTGGTCGATGAGTGTGTGCAGCTGCACGGCGGTTATGGTTTTATGACTGAATATCCGGTTGCGCAGGCTTACATCGATACGCGTGCTAACCGTATCTATGGTGGCACGAATGAAATTATGAAAGAGCTTATTTCGCGCACTTTCTAAGCACCGGCTTAGCCGCTTGTGCAAAGCGCTTGAATGAAAGGGGTTGCAGCTACGCTGTGACCCCTTTTTTTGAGCTATAAGTATATTAAATCTTAACAGTGGCTCGATATGACAGAACCAATGACTCAATCTAGGCGTAGTGACTCAGTTACTGCTGAAAATCTAGGCCCTTTAGTGCCGCGGCGTGGTACTGCATTTAGCCAGCGCGTGGGCATGCTTTGGTTGCGCCTGATAGGCTGGCGCATCACCGGAACGCCACCGACAGTGCCTAAGGCAATTTTTATCGGCGCCCCCCACACTTCTAATCGAGATGGCTTTGTAGCAGTTGCGTGCACAATGGCGTTGCGCTTGAGTATCAATGTCATGGCGAAAGCCGAGCTATTTAAAGGCCCGCTTGGCTCGCTATTTCGCTGGATGGGAGTGATTCCGGTGTATCGCAAAGGGTCACGCGGAGGCCAAGTCGAACAGATTGTCGAGCGCTTTGCCGCATCAGAAAGCATTTATATCGGCGTCGCTCCCGAAGGTACGCGTCATGCTTCGTCCGCTTGGAAAACCGGTTTTTATCATATGGCAGTGAAAGCGGGCGTACCCATCGTGCCGTTTATTCTAGATTTTGGCCGCAAAGAACTCTTTATGCTGCCCGTGTTCTATCCAACAGGCGATATGGAGGCTGATTTAGCAAGCCTGATGGCGCCATATCGTGGCATTATTCCCGCCGACCCATCGCGTTTATCGCTGCCTTTGCGCGAACCGCCAACATCATAAGAAAAACTAACGCTATTTAACGGATTGTTATGGACGCTCTGATCGCCGACTTTAAAGCTGATATGTGGCTTTATATCTCCATCCCCTTCATCAGCGGCATCATTGGTTACGTTACCAAAGTGGTGGCGATCAAGATGATGTTCCACCCTATCGAGTTCTGGGGCATTAAGCCGTTTTTTGGCTGGCAGGGCATTGTGCCACGCAAGTCGGTGAAGATGGCTACCATCGCTGTTGACCTGATGACCGAGCGCCTCATTAAGCCAGAAGAAATCTTCGCTCGCCTCGACCCGAAACGCATTGCGCGAGAAATCGAAGTGCCAATGATGGAGGCCTCAGAAGATATTGTGCGCGAAGTGATGCATCAGTATCAGCCAGGGCTGTGGGAAGGCATGCCGATGTTCATGCGCAACTCCATCATCAAGCGCGTGAAGGCTGAGGCGCCGAAAATCGTGCAAACCATCATGAGCGAAGTGCAGCACGACGTATCGCGCTATTTCGACATTCGCCACATGGTCATCAGCAATCTGCAAAAAGATAAAGCACTACTCAATGAGGTTTTCCAAAGTGTTGGCAAAGAAGAGCTGAAGTTCTTCTGTAAGGCCGGCTTTGTTTTCGGTTTCATTATTGGCATCGTGCAAATGGTGTGCTGGTTGGTATTCCGTCAACCATGGATGCTGCCAGCCTTTGGTGGCTTTGTTGGCTTCTTTAGCGACTGGTTGGCCTTGCAAATGCTGTTCCGTCCTTTGCACCCGAAGAAGATTTTCGGCTTCACCTTACATGGCCTATTTTTAAAGCGTCAGCATGAGGTCGCGGGCGACTATGCCGCGCTAATTTCAAAACAAATGCTGACGCCAGGCGTGATGATGGAGGAGTTGTTTACTGGCCCACGTTCCGACCGAGTAATCACTCTGCTGCAAAAGCATGTGCGCCGCGTAATTGATGAGCAGGCTGGTCTTGCTCGTCCACTCGTGCTCTACGCCGTGGGCACAGAAAAGTACATCGCCATGAAAGCGACAGTAGCCGACCGTATTTTAGAGCGCTTGCCCGAGACCATGAAGCATATGGAGGCCTACGCCGAAGATGCTATGGATGTGCGCAATACCTTGATTACCCGTATGCGCCAGCTCACACCTGTAGAGTTTGAGGGCATGCTGCGGCCAGCCTTTAAAGAGGAGGAATGGATTCTGATCTTGGTTGGTGCGGTGCTCGGCTTTATGGTCGGTGAGATGCAAATCCACTTTATGTTGTAGTGACGTAGGCTTGGTGAGTTTAGGGGCAAAAATTTCGCTTATAAGCATTTGCCAAAACCGCCATACCAAAGGCTATGGAAGTTCGGCACAATGCCCTCTTAGTCGTCTAATACAGGAGGAAGTTTATGAAACTGGAATCACTGGCCTTACACCACGGATATAAATCAGAGCCCACAACAAAAGCTGCGGCTGTACCAATTTATCAAACGACTTCATACACCTTTGATGACACGCAGCACGGCGCTGATCTTTTTGATTTGAAAGTTGCCGGCAATATTTATTCGCGCATCACCAACCCGACCAATGCCGTATTGGAAGAGCGCGTGGCGGCTATGGAAGGTGGCGTTGGAGCGCTGGCTGTGGCATCTGGCATGTCGGCAATTACTTATGCCATTCAGTGCATTGCTAGCGTTGGCGACAATATCTTGAGCACCAGCCAACTCTACGGCGGTACCTATAACCTGTTTGCCCATACATTCCCGCGCCAAGGCATTGAAGTGCGGATGATTTCGCACGATGACTACGCGGCGTTTGAAGCGGCGATTGATGACAAAACGCGCGCGATATTTTGCGAGTCTATCGGAAATCCTGCTGGCAACGTCGTCGATATTGCACGATTGGCCGAGATCGGCAACAAACACGGCATCCCGCTGATTGTTGATAACACCGTGGCTACGCCGTATTTGTGCCGACCTTTTGAGCATGGCGCGGCGATCGTTGTGCATGCGCTTACAAAATACATCGGCGGCCACGGCACTACTCTTGGCGGCATGATTGTCGACTCCGGCAAATTTGACTGGAAGGCCAATGCCAAGCGCTTCCCACTGCTCAATGAGCCTGATCCGTCTTATCACGGCGTGGTCTACACCCGTGACATCGGCGCAGCGGCATATATTGCCCGTTGCCGCGTAGTGCCATTGCGTAACACCGGCGCTGCTTTGGCTCCGCACAGCACATTCCTACTGTTACAAGGCTTGGAAACACTGGGCTTACGCATGGAGCGTCATTGCGAAAATGCCGAGAAAGTTGCGGACTTCTTAAGTAAGCACGAGAAAGTCAGCTGGGTGAACTACTCCGCTCTGCCCAACAGCCCATACAACGCCACGGCAAAGAAAATCACCAATGGCAAAGGCTCCGGCATTGTCAGCTTCGGTATTAAAGGTGGAATGGAGGCTGGTGCACGCTTTATCGATGCCTTGCAGATGATCTTGCGCTTAGTGAACATCGGCGATGCTAAGTCATTGGCCTGCCATCCGGCATCGACAACTCACCGCCAGTTGAACCCTGAAGAGTTGGTAAAAGCCGGTGCCAGCGTAGATTTGGTGCGCTTGTCGATTGGCATTGAGCATATCGATGACATCTTGGCTGACCTGACTCAGGCGTTGGATAAGGCTTAAGCTGAAGCAGTTTTAGCTTTGAGAAAAGGACTATATTTCGTCAGAGATATGGTTCTTTTTTTGGCTTGTTAATAACGTGCTCGTCAAGATTGAGAGTGAGACCATTGCTAATCATTGTTGCGTTCCGCGATATAGATTGTGATCTACAAAGACAAGCGCACCGCCTCCATTGCGCCCGCGTATGACTTTGTCTCAACCATCCCTTATATCCCCGATGATAGTGCGTCGCTGAAGGTGAGTCGTAGCAAAAAATTCAGTGATTTCACGCTAGATGAATTATCACACTTACGAAGCATCCCGCTACGTTAGATAGACCATCTCTGAGGTAAATATTGCGTGAAATACAAAGGCATCACGATATTGGTTTGTTCTAACGCTGAAGAGCCTTGTGTGCCAGTTAACTTAAAGGTTTTACTGGGTGCACATTTTTCAACGTAGGATGCCAACGACTTTGCTCTTGTACGTTTGCCGCTTTTGACTTCAACAGGGACGATATCGCCTTCATCGGTTGCCAAAATAAATTCGATTTCGGCGCGGGCGTCATTCCATGAGTAGCTTGGGTCAACGCCAATAGCAGTGAGCTCTTGTTGTACAAAGTTTTCAGCCACGTAGCCTTTGTACTCATAACTTTGTTGCTTAATCTCTTTATAACTGCTGCCCAGCATATGATTGAGCAGGCCCACATCAAACAGAAACAGTTTAACCATATTTTCTTTTTTATAGGCCGCCAGCGGAGATTTTGGCAATCCTTCAACAGGGTAGTTTGGCAAAGCTAAGCGGCAGCAGTTAAGCCAATGGATCGCGGTTTCAAAATCGCTATAACGCGATTTGCGCTCATGCACATGTTTAAATTTAAAGCGTTTAACGGATTCATCGCTCACAAGTGATAGCTGGGCTGGAATACTGTTAAACACAGATTCAATTAGTGTGGCATCGACCTTGCCCGCGTACTTACCAAAATCGCGGCGATAACCTTCAACTAAATCAGCATGAATTTTTGTGACTTTTTCAACACGCTCTAGAATGCTTGAGTCCTTATACTGATACCAAGCAGAAACGGCTTCCGGCATACCACCGGTAAAAAAGTAGTCTGTTAGTTTATCCATCAATTTAGTGTGCACTGCCGGTGTGCTTGCTTGACTATCAAATGCTTTGATCAGCGCTTGCTCGTTTGATGCGTAAATAAATTCTTGGAAGGTCAGTGGTCGTAAATTGTATTGTTCTACCTTGCCCACAGGGAAGGTGTTGAGCAAACCAATGTTCGAACCGCTGGCTGCGACAAAATAGGACGGTGCTTTTTCGGCAAAATACTTTAGTGAGGTAACGGCACGCTCACATTCGCCTATTTCGTCCAATATCAGCAAGTCGGTTTCTGGGTTGAACGCTTGGTTGGTCAACAGCTCAATGCTCATCAGTAGCTCATCAGGTGACAGTGAGCCATCGAACGCCTCTTTGTAGGCGGGATTTTCAAGAAAGTCGATACGCAAGATGTTGGCAAAGGTGTTACCAAACAACTCTTGCAGCAGATAGGTTTTTCCCGTTTGCCTTGCGCCATCAATCAATAGCGGCTTGCGCGCAGATTGGTTTTTCCACGCAATTAGGGCGTTGAGTAGGTTGCGCTGCATAGTCATTTTTCGCCAATTAAGAGGAGTGCCGGCCTATATCTTAACTAAATTTACACTTTTGCGCGCATAGAAGTGTGTATTTCTACATTTTTACGCGCATAAAAGTGTGGATGCTTGGCCGACGAGAATCTCGTATCATCGTCCGGGTTAACACGCAGGCCATGCTAAAACGCAAAATATTCTTGCGCACTCGCTGGAAATCTAGCGAGGAAAAGTTTCGAGCAAACTTAAGGCATTAGATGGTTTGGGCATTGTAATATTAGTATTCTTTGGATGTGAAAAAATATAATTGGAATACCAAGAGATCTTGGTATTGGTATAGGGAATAAATATGAGCTTAAGGCAACTTTTAACAAAAATAGCAGGTGGTTGGGTAAAAGCTAAAAATGAGCAGTTTACTGGTCATCCAATAGCTAGTTTGCTAAGGCAAGATTTAATATTAGCTATTGAAAATACGCTTCCTTCTCCAACACAATATCTAATAAAAGCAAGTGCTGGAGCTGGGAATTGGGCTGACGTACCGTGGTTGTCAATTCTCAATCCAAAAATAACAGCGTCAACGCAATCTGGTATTTACCCTGTTTATTTGTTCCGCTCAGATGGAAGTGGTGTTTATTTATCTTTAGGCTTTGGAGCTACAGAGCTTAAAAAGCAATTTGGAGCAGCCTTAGCAAAAAAGAAAGCAAAAGAGCTACGTAATAGAATAAGAGGATTGGATAAACGACTAGGCTCCTGGGATCAGACGGTTGACTTGCGGTCTAATACAACACTAGGAAAGTCCTATGAGTGGGCTTCTGCTGGCGCAAAATTTTATTCTATAGAAAGCATTCCTAATGAAAGTATTCTTGTCTCAGACCTAACAGAGTTATTAGAAATATATGCTGATATTAATTTAGAGGCTACTGGCGGTTCTAGTCAGAGTGTTAAAGACATACAGTTTTTATCCAAACCCTTTCTCCTTCTAGCCGGCATCTCAGGTACAGGTAAAACCCGTTTTGTGCGTGAACAAGCAAAAACCTCTGGGCAGCTTTCGGAAACCTATTGCTTAACCTCGGTGCGCCCCGACTGGCATGAGCCGAGCGATTTGCTTGGTTATATTTCTCGCCTCGCAAAAGACGGAAAAGCCGAATACATCACTACCGATGTATTGCAGTTTATCGCCAAAGCCTGGCGCGCAATTGCTGATAGCGGCTTAAACGTTGAGGTTCAAGGTAGTGAAGAGCTAGGTAAGCGCCTGGTAGTAACAGGCGAGCGCGATGTACTTGAGCAGGTACTGCCTTACTGGCTGTGCTTGGATGAAATGAACCTTGCGCCCGTTGAGCAGTATTTTGCCGATTATTTGTCGGTACTTGAAACCCGCGAATGGCGTTGGACGGGCGATGATTTTACCTACAGCAGTGATGCGCTATTAAAACCTGCCACCATTAAAGAAGTCGCTGATAAAGAAAAGCTACGCGAAGCGCTAGGCTTTGTTGGTGCGCAATACGATGAGCTGTGGGCAGACATTTGCCAATATGGTTTAGGTATTCCGTTTAACCTGATTGTCGCGGGCACCGTGAATATGGATGAAACCACTCACGGCTTTTCACGCAAGGTGATTGACCGAGCGCTGAGCTTTGATTTTGGTGCGTTTTTCCCTAACGACTATAACGACTTTTTCACCTCAACCAGCTGCAATAAGCGCCTTAGCTATCCTATTTGGTCAAACGCCAGCAAAACAGACTTAGCCGATACTTTTGATGCAGATGGCACTAAAACCGTGGCGTTTTTATCGGCCGTCAACACAGTGCTAAAAAATACGCCGTTTGAATTGGCGTTTCGTGCACTCAATGAACTGCTCCTCGCTGTGGCCAGTAGCCAACCACAAGATGACTTGACCCTAAAAGCTGTGTGGGACGACTTTATGATGTGTAAGGTATTGCCGCGAATCGAGGGCGATACCGACAAACTCACCGCCTCAGATGGCAATGCCTTGTTAGCTGAGCTAACCACGATTCTGGAGAGTCAGTTAGCAGCCATTTGGTTGAAGGAAGGTACAGAAGCAAGTCAGCGTCCTGATTTATATCGAGAAAAAGTCGTGGCCAATGATGCAACTGACGAGGAAAGAGTTTTACGCATACCCTGTCGCTCAAAAGCCAAACTAGCGTGGATGCAACGGCGTTTAGATGTAGCCACATTCACAAGCTTTTGGCCGTAAGGTGAGGGCTTTGTGCATGGAGTGCTGGCTGAAAATTTGGGTGGGTGTGTCAGAGGGCGAACATGCCTGAATTGCTAAGACTACAAACCCCCGATTTTGAGTTTTCGGTATGGACGAAAGACATTAGCGCTCGTTCACGGGTTTATCACGATACCTTGAAAAAGCGTATTGCTCTTAATGGTAGTAGTGCTGAGCCAGGGATGGAGGTACGTTTTTCTCCTGAAGCACAGCTTCTTGATATACGCATCATAAAGGATGAGCTTCTAGCGCAAGAGAGCAGCTTCGATGCCGGTGATGGTGAGTTACACGCAGATTCAAACAGCCCCGAAAAACGAGCAACGCTGAATGTAGGCTTGCCATTATTTTTTGAAAATACGCAGTATCAGTTTGAGTGGGTGTTTTTTCAGCCAGTAACAAATGCTTGTTTGACTCATCGAAGCAGATCAATCAGTGATGCATTTCGTTTTGCTAGTTTGCGAGGGCAATTGCCGGCACGGCTAACGGGCACTATTAATACCGGAAATGATGTTGGATGGATGCGCCTGCCCCTTACGTTTGATGTCGAGGGCAAAACATACACGCAGAGTATCTCTTTTGAAGTACTACCGACCAAAATGGCGTTGCATCAAGATTTGCCGGCAATGTATCGAGCAATTGATACGGTATATCCACTATGGCGATTTAGTTTTGTGGAGAAAACGGAGCAGGAAGCAGAGCAAAGCAAGCATCGCGGCAGCTTTCAGCTCATGTGGTTGGCGAACTTTGCCGAGCTGCGTAAGCGCTTTGAGCAAGGTTTACAGCTTATATGTGCAGCGCCACATAGTCGCTTACAGCCTACGATCGCTCATATAAAGGCAACTAAGCTAAAAGGCAGGCTGTCCAATAAGTTAAGTGAGAGAGTGCGGCAAGATCTACAGAACGGGCAATATGATAAGTGCTATCGAGTAGAGAAGAAGCGACTCAGTGTTGATACACCAGAAAACCGCTTTATTAAAATGGCGGCTAGTAAGTCCAAGCGACAACTGGCGGAGTTCGAGTCTAAGTTGCGCGAGACTAATAAAGCACCAGAGGATCAGCGTATATCCAATGCCTTTCTAAGCGAGTTGCACAGCTGGCAACAACCATTAAAAAAAGTATTAAGCCAAAGCTTTTTAAAAGATGTTGGCCCGTATGGTGGGCTGAGTAGTGAGTCGCTCGTGTTGCAGCAGAAAACAGGTTACAGCGCCGTGTATCGCATATGGCAAGAGCTCAAATTCTATTTAGATGTGTTTGGCAATCAGTCGAGCATTTCCATGAAGTCGGTGGCTGAGATTTACGAAGTGTGGTGCTTTTTATGCTTGAAACAGATATTAGAGCATGACCTTGGCTTTGAATTGGTGGAAAACGGTGCGACGAAGCTCGCCAAAAATGACTTTTTTGAGTACCAGCTAACAGATGGTTTTGCTGGTGCCTTTCGTTTTAAGCGTAGCGATGGCGTGACAGCTAGGCTGGCACATGAGCCTAAATTTACCAAAAAGGGAAACCCAATCCGTTCTTACTTGGTGAACCAGGAGCCGGATATTGTTTTGGAAGTGACATTGCCTAAAAGCGCAAACTCAGACTTAGGCTCTGTAGAAGAGAAGCAGTTTATTTGGCTGTTTGATGCCAAATACCGCATTAAAACCGATAAAAACCGCTTTGATGACCGTAGCGAAGATATTGAAAGTACTGATTACGTACCAGACGATGCTATTAACCAGATGCATCGTTATCGTGATGCACTAATTCATTTGTCTGAGTCATCATCAGGCTCAGAGGCCGAGCTGCCTGCGAAGAAAAGTCGCCCTGTATTTGGTGCCTTTGCTCTTTACCCCGGCTTTTTTGACCAATTAAATGACACCAATCCTTACGCTCAAGCAATCGTCGAAATAGGCATAGGTGCCTTTGCCTTGCTGCCTAGCCAAAATGGTGGTGATAAGCAAAGTAGCTATTCTGGCCATCAATGGTTGTTAGCGTTTTTACAAGCCCAAATTGGCGCAGTCTCTAGCGCACAAGCAAGCCAGGGCAATCAGGCCACGTATCCTGTGGCTGGCATGGCGGAAAGACTCTACGCACAGGACGCTGCACGCATACCGTATTACGGCATGCGACAAGTGCTGTATCCAGATTTAACTATGACAGTGGCGTTGGGTGGACAGCGCGGTCGCGATGATGGCTATTTTGAAGGGTTTGAGCAAGGTACGGCGCAGTGGTATCACTTGCCGCAAAGTACGTTTTTGCAGAAATTTAAGCAGCATATTGCCGAGGAAATTCGCTATTTAGCGTTGGCGTCTACCTCAGACACCCAAAGCTCAACCAAGCAAATTGACAAACTTTGGCCGGTGATACGGGTGGTTGTGTTGCCACGCTACGCAATTACCGAAGATCAAGCTGGTAAAAAATCAGACTCTGCTGATTTGTATTATTTATTTGAGCTAGGCAGGCCTTTGACGCTTCAAACTCCGCTAGCCAACGTGCCACATCGCCCAATAAAAAACTCGATGAAACTCACAACCTTAACTCGTCTAGAGAGTGTCACTAAGTTTGCTGATGTTGAAAAAGTGTACGAAGAGGCAATAGTGTGAAGGCTAAAAACTCAGCTTTAACTAGATTAAATTACCATTATGGTAAATAATGCGGTCAATGTTAGTGCATATGAAGGACCGCCTCCCAGTGAAGTGGGGAATGGCAAAGTTTATATTTCTGGCGGGCCGCTGTATCCAGTAAACGACGTACTGGCCTTGCTAGATGCAGGCGAGAGTTTTGCCATTTTGTGGACTCGCCAGTGCAAAAGTGATGTTCAGCAGTTGGCGTACGAGATAGGCGATGTGCAAAGGCTTGTTAAGCAAGCTGTAACTCAAGGCCAGTATCGAAATTCTGAATGGTGCGTACAAAAGCCAACAGGGCCGTGGGCCGCTTGCGATGGCTACCGCTTATTTCAGGATGAATGGGCGGAGTATGCGCATAAAGAAATGCGCTATGAATACTATGTGAAATTTGCAATAGGCAAGACGGGCAAGCTGTTGTTGCTGGTGTCTTGCCATTTGTCGCGCTGAGGATATGTGATGAATAGACAAACTTGTCCAATTTGTGAGATGGGCCAATTAACTCTCCATACTGAGAGAGTTACAGTTGAGCATTTAGGTCAACAAGGTCAAATTGAAAGCCACTATACCGTGTGTGATTGCTGTGGCAGTGAACAGGCAGGCACTGCTGAAGCGCGCTTTAACAAGCGTGCAATGATTGCGTTTAAAAAGCAGGTGCAAGGCTTGTTAACGGGTAATGAACTCCAAGTGCTGCGTAAACGCTGGAGCTTAAAACAGGCTGACGCTGCAAAAGTGTTTGGTGGTGGTCCTGTTGCGTTCTCCAAGTACGAATCAGACGATGTGATGCAATCAGACGCAATGGACAAACTTCTCCGTCTAGCAGCAGAGGTGCCAGCTGCGTTAGATAAGTTGATGTCGGATGCGGGTGTTGAGCGTGACATCCAGACAAGCTGGAAAAATGTAGCTGTAGTGGATTTCTCATCGACCGCTCGAAAGACGAGAATTGTTGCATCGCACGAACTCGAACTAGAGGCGTGTTATGGCTAAAAAAGTATCAAAATCATTACAACAGGCTATTGATGCTTTAGTGATACAGGATGTATACGTTAAAGCGTGCCAAGCCAAGTGTGCTGATGACTTTGACCCAAAATCCACTGAGCTTGAAGCATTGTTAGTGCAACAAATGCATGTTGTTCTTCGAAGTGAATTGATCGATATTGATAGCGATGGGCAATTGGTACGCATTTATATTCGTTTGGGAGCACGCTGGGTGAGTCCTAAGGAAAATAGCGGTCCTGATATTAAAGCCTTTGTTGAAGCAGACTTTATTGCAGAATACCAAATGACAGCAGCACTAGAGCAGTCAGCGATAGATGAGTTTGCACTGAAAAATGCTAGCTACCATGTTTGGCCTTATTGGCGCGAGTTCCTGAGTACTCAATGCGAACGACTGCGTTTGCCAAAGGTCGTTTTACCAACTGTGCAATTTAGTAAGCAGTAACTAAGAGCCGTCCGTCATTTTTGCTTATCGACAATAAAGAACAAGCTCATTAAGCCTCTGGCCTTTGAGAGACCCGTCTACTCAACCTAGAACATTTAAAACCCTACTCAATATTCTGAACCTGCTCCCGCATCTGCTCAACCAACACCTTCAATTCAACGCTAGACCACGCGCTATCGGCGGTGGTGGCTTTGCTGCCGAGCGTGTTGGCTTCGCGGTTTAGCTCTTGCATCAGGAAGTCTAGGCGGCGGCCGATAGCACCGCCGCCATTGAGCACACGGCGAATTTCAGCGACGTGCGCGGTGAGGCGGTCGAGCTCTTCGGCGACATCTATCTTTTGCGCAAACAGCACCAGTTCTTGCTCTAGACGTTCGGGCACCAATGCGTCTTGCAGTTCGCTGAGGCGGACGGCGAGTTTGTCGCGGTAGTGCTGCACGATCATAGGTAGGCGGGCTTGCACGGTGGTAATTTCACTTTCTATGCCCACTAGTCGCGCTTCAATGAGCGCATTCAATGCCGCGCCTTCACGAGCACGCATGGCAAAGAAGTCGCTCAGTACGCCATCAATCAGCTCGCTAACGACAGCCGGCAGCTCGCTTAAGTCCGGTGCTTCGCGCACGATGACGCCAGGCAGCGCCAAGATGTCGGTTGGGTTAATCGGCGAGCTATGGCGTGTGAGGGCATCGATATGTTCGGCGGCTGCGATTAGTTGTTCAGCTAAAGCGGTGTTAACGCGCACGTTGGCGCAAGCATCGGTCGCGGCATCGAGGCGCACAGTGAGCTCCACTTTGCCTCGGCTAATGGCTTTGCGCAGGCGTTCGCGCCAGGCAAATTCATGTTCACGTAGGCTGTCGGGCAGTCGCAATGTGGCTTCTAAGTGCCGGCTATTGACCGAGCGCAGCTCCACACTGACTTGGCCAAATGAGCCGTTGGCATCGCTACGAGCAAAGGCGGTCATGCTGAATACGGGCAGATCGGACATAGCAGGGCTCTCGGCAGGTATACTGTGCGCCATCTTATCATTTAGACAGGAATAGCCCATGCGCTCTAGCGGCCGTCAGCCCAACCAACTTCGCCCCATCACCATCACTCGCGATTACACCTGCCATGCTGAAGGGTCGGTGTTGATCGAGTTTGGTAACACCAAAGTGTTGTGCACTGCGTCGGTGGAAACGGGTGTGCCACGCTTTTTGAAAGGCAAGGGCGAGGGTTGGATTACTGCTGAATACAGCATGTTGCCGCGCGCCACACATACTCGTAATGGTCGTGAAGCAAGTCGCGGCAAACAAGGTGGTCGTACGCTGGAAATCCAACGCCTAATTGGCCGTTCACTGCGAGCCATGGTCGATATGAAGAAGCTCGGCGAGCACACCATCACCGTCGATTGCGATGTTATTCAGGCCGATGGCGGCACGCGCACTGCCGCCATTACTGGTGGTGCAGTGGCGTTGGTTGATGCACTGAGTTGGCTGCTGCGCGAGAAGAAAATCAAGCAAGACCCGCTGCAGCATTTGGTTGCAGCCATTTCGGTGGGCATTGTCGATGGCGTGCCATTGCTTGATTTGGAATACACCGAAGACTTTGCCTGCGACACTGATATGAATGTGGTGATGACGCAGCATGGTGGTCTAATCGAGATTCAAGGCACTGCCGAAGGCAAATCATTCAGCCGTGATGAGACGATTGCATTGCTTGATTTGGCCGATGCTGGTGTGAAGGACCTGCTGGCTGCACAGCAAAAAGCATTGGGCTGGTAAGTATTTTGCGCGGCGGTGTGACTACTGGCGCGCAAAACTGGCTCTGGCATACTCAAGCGACTTTTCTTGCTTGAGTATGTGCCATGGATAATTTCATCTGGTTTTACGCGTTTGTTGCTTTCAATGCTGCGCTGTTATTGCTGCTGGCGATGAATGTCTCGCGGGTGCGCATGCGTGAGCGCGTGGCGCATGGTGACGGCGGCAATATCGCGTTGAAGGCGGCCATTCGCGCGCATGGCAACGGTATTGAGTTTGTGCCGATGTATGGCTTGCTGATCTTGGCTTTATGCATGACACAAACACCGCCAAGCTGGGTGGCGGGTCTAGTGTTAGCGTTTAGTGCAGGCCGAGTGCTGCATGCCATTGGCATGTTGACGACGGCGATGCAGGCGCGCCGTATCGGTGCTGGCTTGAGCTATTCGCTGATGTTGGCGGGCGTAGTTGTGCTGAGTATCAACATCATCTAAGCGCTAAACCAGCTGTGTAGGGTGATCAAAATGGGCCTCGAGAGGCCCATTTTTTAGCGCTTTTCAGATACTGCGACGGTGTAGACCTTGCCCTGATTAAGCTTGTCGTCGTCGCCGAACACCTCTTTCAGGGTGCGCGCCATAAACTCGCGTACGCCATTGATGGTGACGACATAAAAGCGGCCGCCGGGCTTTAGGCGAGCAAGGCTGTCGTAGAGGAATAAGTAATGCTGCTCTTTGCTGGCCTTGGCCGGTAAATTCGACACAATGATGTCGAACTTCATGCCTTCGGGCACATGCTGCAAGCCATTCGATAGCATGGCTTTGGCGTTACCGATGCCATTGAGCGCACAGTTTTTATTCGCGTATTCGACCGCCATAAAGTCTTTATCGACCATCAGCGTTTGGCCTTGCGGCGCTAGCTTGGCTAATGTCATGCCGATGGGGCCATAGCCGCAGCCGATATCTAAGCAGTCGGCGTCCGCAGGCACTTCCATATAATCGAGTAATAGCTGCGTGCCAGCGTCGATGCTCTCAGGCGAGAAAATGCCCCAGGTCGTGGTGTAGGTCAGCGTGTGTTCGCGCAACATGGCATTGAAGCGAATGTCTTGGCGCCAGCGGTTAAGCGTGGTTTTGTCGGGTGCGGGCATGATGAGCTCAGTCGGCGTAGTCGATGATTAGGGGCGCATGATCGGAGAACTTCTCATCCGTGTAAATGTCTACTGCCTGCACGCGTTCGCGCAGGTTTTCACTAATGATGTGATAGTCGATGCGCCAGCCAACGTTGTTGGCATAGGCCTGGCCACGATTGCTCCACCAGGTGTAGCGCTCGGCGCGCTCGTCGATGAGGCGGAAGGCATCGACAAAGCCGGCGTCGTCAAATAGTGTGGTCAGCCAGGCGCGTTCGTGTGGCAAAAAGCCTGAGTTTTTCAGATTGCCTTTCCAGTTTTTCAGATCGATTTCTTTGTGAGCGATATTCCAATCGCCGCAAATAATCAGCTTTTCGCCTGATGCTTGGCGAGCTTTCAGCATGGGCATGAGTTCGCCTAAAAAGATGTCTTTGCGCGCCTGCGCATCGTCATTTGCCGAGCCGGAGGGAAGATATAAAGACACCACGGTGAGGTCGCCAAACTGTGCTTCTATCCAACGGCCTTGAGTATCGCAAATCTCAAAGCCCAGACCTGTGCGCACAGCATCAGGTTCGCGGCGGCTATAAATGGCGGTGCCGGAATAGCCAGGCTTCACGGCATCATAAAAATAGCGGTGCCAGCTGTCGGGGTTGAACACGGCATCATCTAGCTGATGGATTTGTGCTTTGGTTTCTTGAATGCACAAAATATCTGCGCCGCTTTTTTCAGTGAGCCAATCGAAAAAGCCTTTTTTCGCGGCAGAGCGTATGCCATTAAGATTGGCAGATATGATGCGCATGCAAACGTCCTAGAGGTGAATTCTGCTAAGGTCGGCCATTATGCCGTGCATTGCTGTTGCTTTCACACACCCTATTAACGCTTGAGCCTCAGGAGTCACTTATGGCTGTGCTACGTACCCCCGAATCCTGCTTTGCCAATTTGCCCGACTATCCTTTCGCTGCAAACTATTGCGAGCTTAATCCCGGCGGATTGCGCATGCACTACGTGGATGAAGGCCCGCGCGAGGCTAACCCTGTGCTCATGCTGCATGGCGAGCCAACCTGGAGTTATCTCTATCGCCACATGATTCCACTCGTGGCGGCTGCTGGCAGCCGTGTGATTGCGCCAGATTTGATTGGGTTTGGTAAGTCCGACAAGCCCAGCAAGCTCAATGACTATAGCTATGCTAATCACATGGCATGGATGACCAGCCTTATTATTCAGCTTGATCTGCGCAATATCACTTTGTTTTGCCAAGACTGGGGCTCTTTGCTGGGCTTGCGTTTAGCCGCTGAGCATCCCGAACGTTTTGCTGCGATTGTTGTCGGCAATGGCATGTTGCCAACGGGCGATCAAGCGATGCCGAAAGCCTTTAAGATCTGGAAGAGCTTTGCGCTGTACAGCCCATGGTTCCCGATAAGTCGCATCGTCGCATCAGGCTGCTTCAATGCGCTCTCGCCTGATGAGCGCGCGGCCTATGACGCACCATTTCCCAGTAGCCGCTTCAAGGCTGGCGCTCGTGCATTCCCTCGTTTAGTGCCGACCACGCCGAATGATCCAGCCACGGCTGCTAATCGCGCAGCATGGCAAGTGTTGGAGCAATGGCAGAAGCCATTCCTGACCTGCTTTAGCAAGGGTGACCCAATCACTCGTGGTGGCGATGTCTATATGCGAGCTCGTATTCCTGGCGCCAATGGCCAGCCGCATATCACCGTACGCGGCGGCCATTTCTTGCAGGAAAATTCGCCGAAGGAATTAAGCGAGGCCATCAACGCTTTGGTAAAAACCTTGGGCTAAAGCGTTAGCGATCCGCATTCATGCGGCTGGCTGCGTAAAGTGCCAAGGCCGCTAAGCTGAGCAAATACAGCACAACGTAATGCGGATCGCCGCCGCCGTAGGCTAATAAGGCGGTGGCGATCATTGGAGCAAAGCCGCCGCCGAGCACGCCTGCCGCTTGCACGCCAAGCGAGATGCCGCTGTAGCGTACTTCGGGCGGAAATTGGCGCGCAAAGAGCAGCGATTCGGGGGCGTACATCAGTGGGAAAACTATGCCAATAGCGATAACCATTGCCCACCACATGGCTACTAAGTCGCGCAGGCCAAGTAGTGCAAAAAACGGCCAGACAAACCCTGCTAAACACAGTAGGCCAATCATGTAGAGGCGTTTTTGGCCAATAACATCGGACAACCATCCGGCTAGCGGCATGGTGATAAGTGACAGTACAGCGCCTGCGGTAATGGCCGATAACACATCGCCGCGCGGCAAGCCGCCTTCACTGGTGGCGTAAGCCAAAGCAAAGGTCGCGGCTAAATAAAACCAGGCGTTTTCTGCCATGCGCGCGCCGATAATATTGAGCACGGCGCCTTTGTGTGATCGCCAGACCTGCTTGAGTGGTGCTTTGACTGGCTCGGCCTTGGCTAACTGTGCTGCAAATTCAGGCGACTCCGGCACTTTTGCGCGAATGATCCAGCCCACACCAAGCAGCACCACGCTGGCCAAAAATGGTAGGCGCCAGCCCCAGCTCATCAAGTCTTCTTCAGGTAGCAATGACACGGCACCCATGGCTAAGCTCGATAGCACCAAGCCTGCGCCCACGCCGGTTTGCGGCAAGCTGCCATAAAACCCTTTACGACCTTCTGGGGCATGCTCGACAGCCATCAGTACGGCACCGCCCCATTCGCCACCAACGGCCACGCCTTGCATAAAGCGCAGTAACACCAGCAGGCCGGCAGCCCAATAGCCAATCATCTCGTGGGTGGGAATGAGGCCGATGGCAATGGTTGGGATGCCCATCATCAGCAAGGTCAGGATGAGCATGGATTTGCGGCCGACGCGATCGCCAAAATGCCCAAACACTATGCCGCCTAATGGTCTGCCAATAAAGCCCACGGCATAGGTGGCAAAAGCCGCGAAGAGGCCGCTGAGCGGATCCATTTCAGGAAAGAATAGTTTGTTAAAAACCAGTGCTGCAGCGGTGCCATAAAGAAAAAAGTCATACCACTCAATGGTGGTGCCCGCGAGACTAGCAATGCCAGCGAGTCGGTGTGCTTGTGGCTTTGTTGTCATTGTTTGTGCCCATTTTGCTTGCTCTCACGCTATCATGGCGCACTTTCAAGCGACAAATGCAGCAGGCTTTCTATGCGCGAGTATCAACGTGAGTTTATCGAGTTTGCCCTTAATCAAGGGGTTTTACGTTTTGGCAGTTTTACACTGAAATCGGGTCGGCAGTCGCCGTATTTCTTCAATGCTGGGTTGTTTAACACCGGCAAGCGCTTGGCGGCACTGGGCCAATTCTATGCCGCCGCTATCGTCGATAATCAGCTCGATGCCGACGTGTTGTTTGGCCCGGCCTACAAAGGCATTCCCATTGCATCGGCCACAGCTGTGCAACTCTCTGAGCATTTCGGCCGCGATATGCCTTGGTGTTTTAATCGCAAAGAAGCCAAAGATCACGGTGAGGGCGGCACGATTGTTGGTTCAGCATTGGCCGGTCGCGTGCTCATTATTGATGATGTGATTACTGCGGGCACCGCCATTCGTGAAGTCATGGCATTGGTAAAAGATGTACGCGCAACAGCGGTTGGCGTGCTGGTCGCGGTCGATCGTCAAGAGTGTGGTAATGGTCTGCTATCGGCTATCCAAGAGGTCGAGCGCGACTTCGATATCCCCGTGGTGTCGATTATTAAATTTGAAGAAATCATCGCTTACATTGAGCAAACAGGGCAGTACGCTGAGCATCTCGATGCTATGCGTGCTTATCGTGAGCAATATGGAGTGGTGGCATAATTTCTAGGAGTACGTCATGCAATTAGCCGTATTGATGGACCCGATAGCGAACGTCGCTTACAAAAAAGACTCAACGCTAGCCATGCTCTGGGCCGCTGCTAAACGTGGCCATAGCCTCTGGTATATCGAGCCTGATGGCTTATCGCTACAGGCTGGCGAGACGTGGGCGCGCATGGCGCCATTGCAGGTGTTTGAAAATCCTGAGTGTTGGTTTGAGTTAGGCGAATGGGTTGAACAGCCGCTGGCACGTGTCGATGCATTGCTGATGCGCAAAGACCCGCCATTCGATATGAACTTTATTTACGCCACGTATTTGCTCGAACGTGCTGAGCAGGCCGGTGTGGTGGTCATTAACCGACCGCAAGCCTTGCGCGACTGCAACGAAAAGCTCTTTGCCACCACCTTTGCCGACTGCATGGTGTCCACGGTAGTGAGCTCGCGCGCCTCAGAGTTGCGCGCGTTCATTGCGGTAGAAAAAGATGTGATAGTGAAGCCACTCGATGGCATGGGCGGCGCAGGCATTTTTCGTCTCACCGCTGGCGGCTCCAATATCGGCTCGACGTTGGAGATGCTCACTGACATGGGTCAGCGCCCGATCATGGCGCAGCGCTATATCCCTGAAATCAAAGATGGCGATAAGCGCGTGCTGATGATCGACGGCGAGCCAGTACCGTTTGTCCTCGCACGCATCCCACAGGGCGATGAAATTCGCGGCAATTTAGCCGCTGGTGGGCGTGGTGAAGCACGCCCGATCAATGAGCATGAGCTGCGCATCGCGAAGCGCGTTGGTCCTGAGCTAAAGAAGCGCGGTCTGCTATTTGTCGGCCTCGATGTCATTGGTGAATACCTCACCGAAGTCAATGTCACCAGCCCAACCTGCATTCGCGAAATCGATGCCGCCTATGGCTATGGTATTGCCGATAAGCTCATTGAGGCAGTGGAAGTGCGCGTGCAGCAGCAACAGTTGGTGCACTGCGGCCTATGAGTGCAGCGGTTGTCACACCGGCCGATAGGCTAACCTTTACAGTCGTTTTGGCTTTGCTGCTGCATGCCTTATTGCTTTTTGGCATTCGTTTTGTGCCGCCAAAAGCTCAGGCCGCAACCTCGCTAGAAGTCACGCTGGTGCCTGCGCAAAGCACTGAAGCGCCGAAACAAGCTGACTTTATTGCGCAAGCTGACCAGCAGGGCAGTGGCACGGAAATGACCGCGCAGTTGCTCAGCACACGTGAGCGCACGCCATTGCCGGGTGAGGCCGATGCGAAGCGCAAAAAAGCAGAGCAAGAAGCTGCGCTATTAACGCCTGAAGCCATTATTGTGAGCAGTATTACCTCGTCAGAGAGTATGCAAATGCCTCAGCGAGATGTCGCTCGGCCGTTACTAGCCAAGCCACAAACTGCTGAAAATGACGCACAGAGCGACCGTGATAGTGAAATTGCCGCATTGGAGGCACGCTTATCGGCGCGTCGCCAGGCCTATGCTAAGCGCCCACGTGTGGAGACGATTACGGCAGTGAGCGCGAAGGCCAATGCATGGGCGGCGTATTTGGAGAGCTTCCGAATCAAAATTGAGGCGGCAGGCAATGCTAATTACCCCGCTCAAGCACGAGTGCAAAAGCTTGAGGGCGAAGTGCGACTATTGGTTGCACTTTTGCCCAATGGCCGTGTGCAACGCGTAGATGTGTTGAAGTCTTCCGGCATTCGCGTGCTCGATGCTGCAGCCAAAGATTCTGTGCGCCAAGCTCAACCATTTGCCGCCTTTCCTGCAGCACAACAAGGCCAGGTCGATGTGCTGCAGATTATTCGCACATGGCGCTTCGCTGGCGGCCTGAAAACGACGCAATAGCTTGCCTCTTGTAAGCGCCGACGGGCGACCCCATAGTGAAGACATGAAGCCAGAACGTGTTGATCTCACCAATCAGTTTTTAGTCGCCATGCCCGAGCTCGACGACGGTATGTTCGGTCGCTCGGTCATTTATATCTTCCGCCACGACGAAGATGGAGCCGCTGGCCTTATCGTTAATCATCCCAGCGAAGTACTTTTCGATAGCCTGCTCAGCGAAATTCGCTTGCCGGCCCTGAAGCCATTATCGCGTCCTGAGCAACCGGTGTTGGTGGGTGGGCCAGTGCATCCCGAGCTTGGCTTTGTGCTGCATCAGGGCCACGGGCCTTGGACTTCTACTTTGCATAGCAGCGACTCTATTGCCGTCACTCACTCGCGCGATGTACTCGATGCTATTTCGCAAGGTCATGGGCCAGCAGACTATATCGTCTCGCTAGGCTATGCCGGATGGCAGCCTGGCCAGCTTGAGGAAGAGTTGGCAGACAATATGTGGCTGACCACGAAAGCATCGACCGATGTGCTGTTTGAACTCCCTTATGAAGCGCGTTGGGAAGCAGCAATTAACGCGTTGGGGCTAGATTGGCGCCTGCTATCGAATGAGGTTGGCCATGCCTGATATGAGCGCGCCTACTGATGACTCTGAGCTGCTCGCGCAGACCAGGCCTTTGCCCGAGCGCTTGCTGGCTTTCGACTTTGGCACTAAGCGAATCGGTGTTGCTGGCGGACTGGCACTTACTGGTACTGGCTCACCACAAGAGCCTATTCCTGCGCGAGATGGCATTCCTGATTGGGCCGTAATTGATGCCTTAATCAATGACTGGCGGCCGGTCGCTTTGCTAGTCGGTAATCCATTAAACATGGATGGTACGGCCTCTGAAATTGGTCATCGGGCATTAAAGTTTGCTCGGCGCTTAGCCGCTCGCTATCCGGTTTTACCGGTGTATCGCCAAGATGAGCGGCTGACCACGCGCGCCGCCCGCGAAACACTTAGCGCTATCCATGAGCATCGAGGCGGGCGCTTACCCTCACTAGATTCGACCGCTGCCTGCTTGATTGCTGCATCCTGGTTCGAGTCGCCGAATTGGCAGCGGGTATGAAGCTGAGTGTCGAGAGCGGTGCATTAATCATTAAGCCCGGCGGTTTGCGTGCAGAAACCTCGGTGCCACTAGCTGACGTTACGCGTTGGGATATGCTTTACGAAGTCGCTGGCCGTCGCTATTTGGCCTTTCATTTGGGCGACAAAACCGCCTATGCGCAATTGCCCCGCCTGGCGCCTGAGGCGCGCGAAGCTCTAGCGACACAGCTTTCTGAATTGCTCGGCACGCCGCCAGACATCAGCCTGCTTGATAGCGAACGCGACAATGAGCATTGGCTGAAAGTTTGGGAGTACATTAAGTGGGTCGGGCGTTATCTGCGCCTGTTCATCAACCCGATGCGACCACCAACGCCACCGCCAAAGCGCCCGCCTCCGAAGCAGCCTTAATGTTGCATTTAATGCGCAGCGCCTGCGAGTACTAAATCGCAGGCAGCGGCAAAGCGCCTAGTACAGCGCTGTCTCCTGCTTTAAGTAGCAGGGCTGGAATGGTTTCAATGCGATGCAGCATATCTAGCGCCAAATCCATTTCTTCCTCCATGCGTACGGCATCAAAGCGTGCCATGCCGTCATCTGGCTCAATGGCCAGCAGGTAATGTGGACCTGTGATGTAGGCAAGGCAAGGAATGCCCGCCAAATGAAATGGAGCGCCGACGCCAAAGAAGATCACACCAATAGGTCGACATAGCAGTAGTCGTTGCAGCTTTGTTGCTCGCATGGATTGAATGGCCGCAAGGCCTATTGGTGTTGTTGAATGAAATAAGGCGGCGATTTCTGGGCGTCCTGTGGCGTGATAGCCAGCAGCATCGTCCAGCCACTCGCGCGCTCCAAGATGCTCAAGTGTCACAGCAGCGGTAGCTTTTGCCATGATGTCTGGGTGGGACTCGATAAAGCCATTAGCTTGAGGCATATGAGGTGCCATATGGCCAGTGACTAGGCTAAACACCAATGTTCTAGGGCGCATGGACTGAGGAAGGCTGGCGTAGTGACGAGCTACCTCTAGACAGGCCACGGCACCATTTTCCTCAAAGGCATTTTGTCCATCGGTATGCGTATTAACGATGATGTTCTCATCACTAACGCCGGGCAATATGGCAACTAATGTGTCAGTTTGGACGTTTTCACGCACGGAGGCTGTTAACGTCAGTGTGGCATCTGCCTTTCCTGCTAGGGCCCTGAGTTGATTGCTAGTATCGCGATTGACTATCAGTGCTGGGATTTCGCTGGGGCCAGAAAGAAAAGGTAAATATTGGCCAGCTGTATTTTCTGCCGAGCTATCGAAGGCAAAAATAACGCCTTTAGCACCAGCTGCCTTCATGGCCTCAACAATAGGAGCCATAGTCGCTAGGCTAGTTAGCCAGGCGCGCTTGTAGTCGGTGAGCGGGTTAATACTGAAGTCATCATCATTTTTGTACGTTAAGAAGGGATAGAAAATACCTGCAACAGTAGGTAGTAATGGCAGCTCAACCATTACGATGGCATCTTTAACCCCACCACTACCGAGACTAGCTAGTAGGCCGCTAATGGTAGACGGTAGTTGCGTTAGGAGTGAGCTCAGCATGGCTTGCTGCGATGCTAAGTCGAGGAGGTCTAAGCTCAAATATTGCAGCGGTGCGCCCACATACACGAGAGGGCCAGTGACTCCTTCCTCGCCGGTAGGGCCTGAGCGTGGGTAATACGCATCTACAGGAATGTCGATATCGCCGTTAGATGTTTTAAGGCTTAGCGCTTTCCTCTGAGCTTCCCATAGCGTTAAAAAATATGGGTCACGCTGAGTGCTTAGCCCGAGCGCTTGAAACTCTTGCTCAAGGTAGTCGATAAAGCGCTTGTGACTGTCTGAGCCAGTTATGCGAGGTCCAAACGAGACCATTTTCTCAACCAAGCTTTGTAGCCTAGCCGCTTTTGGCTGATAGCCTGTGCGACTGCTTGGGGTAGTTTTGGTGTTTGGTTGATCTTCACTGCACCCACCTAAGATAGGGCCTACAGCGAGACTGGCTCCAGCTTGAATAAAGGTTCGACGTTGCATAGGACAGCCTTTTATTTTTATTGTTGCTAATGCTTGGCAGTTTGCCTCCTGCACGTTATTTAACAACCACCCATACAGGGGTAATTTTTCACCCAAACAGGTGTGCTATGGGTGATTAATAAGACCGAGACGAGCAGCTGTAGCTACAACTTCGGCGCGGCGGCGAGCATCGAGACAGTGCATAAGTTTTTTCAGACGATCTTTCACTGTATTTTCGCTGCGAAAAATGGTGTTAGCTATTTCGCGATTGGAAAACCCTTTTGCTAATAAAGCCACGATCTCCAAGTCACTTTCTGATAGGCCCAAGCGCTCAGCTTCAGCATGCCTAAGTGCCTTTTGGCTTTGCTCTAAAGCGTGTACATCGGCCTCGGATTCGAGTGCAAATGTGGTGAGTCGGGTATAGAGCGTCATCGCGATACGCGCTTGATTTTCTAATAATGAGATACGTTGTGAGCGCTCAGATAGGCTTGCTTGTAGGGTTTTGAGCTCGCCAATATCACGGGCAATGCCTTGTCTCCCTATTAGCTGAGCTCCTTTATATAAGCTTGCTGCGCGTATTTCTAAAAACCTACTGACACCAGTGCGGGTAATCGCCTCTACTTCAAAAAATGGATATCGATTATCTCCAGCAATTCCACGGCTAAAGTGGCCGCGTGCAATAAGCTTGCTTGCTTTAGTTAATAAAGTATCAAAGTGACGACCAATTAATGACTCTGGTGAGTACTCCAGAATGTTATGGCTAGCGGTATTTACATAGGTAAAACGGCCATCCAAATCGAGTGTGTAAATTAAATCTCCTGCTGCTTCGATCAATCCTCGATAGTCCGGCTCTGCCAAAACATTGGGCGCTAAGAAAGGAGTAGATATATTGGCCATGGTAAGTTTCCAAAAGCATCGTTAAGGATCGATGCGTTAGTGATACCAGAAAATCACCGATTAGCCTTCCTGCAATGCTGTAGTGACCCAATTTAGCTAACGCTAGAAAATTTGATGTGCGACAAAAACTGCATCCTAAATAAAGCCAACAATGCCTCGTGCTGTGAATAAAGCAGCACTCAACTTACTCCGCTAGCGCCTAGCCGCTGGCGTGAGTCGCATAGAGGCAGATCATGCAAGCTCAAAATACTCGTGGGAGTTTCTTACCAGCACTTAAGTGTTTGCTGGCATTTAGTGCGGGCTCGTTAGCGTACATGCCAACAGCTCAAGCCGCTGTCGATAGCCCTTGGCTAGTACGCGCAGGCATTAGCCAAGTTGAGCCAAAATCCAATAATGGCTCACTCGGTGGTGGCGTGAACGTGGATAGGCAAGTTGGCCCGAGCTTAAATGTGGCGTATTTTTTTAGCCCTAATGTGGCTGTGGACGTGTTGGGAGCCTTGCCTTTTGAGCATGATATTGCGATAGGTGGTGTGCATGCGGGTAGCACCAAGCACTTGCCACCAACGGTATCTTTGCAATACCACTTCTTGTCCGATGCTGCGATTCAGCCATTTGTCGGTGTTGGCGCGAACTACACCTTTTTCATGGATGAGAAGTTAGGCGGCGTTAAGCTCAATGACTCCTTCGGTGTTGCTGCTCAAGTTGGTGTTGATATTCCACTAAACAAACAGTGGTTAGTAGGCTTTGATGCTCGCTATATCGACATCGACACCACAGCAAAGTTAGGTGGTGTTGATATTGGTGATGTTCATATCGACCCAATGGTTTACAGCTTAAACATGGGCTATCGCTTCTAAGCAGCATCATCTCGACGATGGTACTTGGGTCAAGTGCAGCTGCGCGCTACAATGCGCGACGCCTTGGCCAACGCCACTTCGGGAACCGCGCATATGCATCAGTCTCACGCTCATCAGGCCAGTCGCCTTCAGCTCAATAGCCAAGGTGATTTAAAGCATTTTTTGAGCACGGAAGGGCTCTCGCGCGAAATACTTACCGCTATTTTAGATCGAGCCGATAGCTTTCTTGATGGCAACGGTGGCATTCGCAATGAGCCGCTGCTCGCCGGCCGCACGGTAATGAACCTATTTTTTGAGCCTTCGACGCGTACTCGCACCACCTTTGAGGTGGCGGCAAAACGGCTTTCTGCCGATGTGCTCAATATCGATATTTCAAAAAGCTCGACCAGTAAAGGCGAAACTCTGCGCGATATGCTGTGGAACTTAGAGGCAATGACTGCCGATATTTTCGTGGTGCGCCACGGCTCATCGGGCGCGGCGCATTTTGTGGCAAGCCAAGTCACGCCGCGCATCGCGATCATTAACGCGGGCGATGGCCGTCATGCACACCCGACGCAGGCGATGCTCGATATGCTGACGATTCGCCGCCATGCTGGCGATTTTGCCGGACTTACCGTGGCCATTATTGGCGACATTCGCCACTCGCGTGTGGCGCGCTCGGAAATTCATGCCTTGCAAACATTGGGCGCGAAAGAGATTCGAGTGATTGGCCCGCGCACTTTGCTGCCGCGCGACTTTGAAGAGCTTGATGTGAAGGTATTTGAAGATCTCAGTGCAGGCCTGAAAGATGTCGATGTCGCCATTGCGCTGCG
Source organism: Perlucidibaca sp. (assembly GCA_041612115.1). Classification (GTDB taxonomy): domain Bacteria; phylum Pseudomonadota; class Gammaproteobacteria; order Pseudomonadales; family Moraxellaceae; genus Perlucidibaca. Next base: position 1,891 of record JBFJJU010000001.1, on the reverse strand, counting down.
CGTACAAAACGAGCGCATGGAGTCGGCCCTATTGCCCGGCAGTAGTGAGTTTTACAGCATGTATGGTCTAACCCGCGAGCGCCTAAAAGTGGCCAAGCCGAATGTTTTAGTGATGCATCCGGGCCCGATAAATCGTGGCGTAGAAATTGAGTCAGAGCTGGCCGATGGCCCGCAATCGCTGATTCTTAAACAAGTTAATTACGGCATCGCGGTGCGTATGGCGGTGTTGGCAATGGCAATGGACGGCCAAGATGCCGACCGTGCAGCGGAGGTCGCGCCATGAGCAGAGCAATGGTCTATCGCGGTATCCGCGTTATTGACCCAGCCCAAGGCTTAGATCTCATTACCGATGCTCGCATCTGTAGTGGTGAGCCGACAGCTTTAGGTGAGGCGGCCTTAAGTGACTCCTCTATTGAGGTGCGCGATGGCAAAGGCCTGTGGCTGACGCCGGCGTTTGTCGACCTGTGCGCGCGATTGCGCGAGCCCGGTCCGAAAAAGCACGGCACCATTGCCAGCGAAACTCGTGCGGCGCGAGCCGGTGGTTTTGGCCATGTGGTGATGCCGCCAGATACTAACCCCGTGATTGATCATGGCGCTTTGGCGGCACAGGTCATTGAAAAGGCTAATGCTGCTGGCTTTGCCAAAGTCTATCCTTTGGGTGCTATGACGCGGGGCCTTGAAGGCAGTGCGCTCGCGGGCATGGGCGGTTTGAAAGCAGCGGGCTGCGTTGGCGTCAGCCAGGCGCGCCAGCCATTGGCCAGTACAGAGACTTTGCTGCGCTGCTTGGAGTACGCCAGCAGCATGGATATGACGGTGTTTTTTTCGCTCGAAGAGCCATCACTTGCTAAAGGCAGTGCACACGATGGCTTTATGGCCTCGCGCATGGGTCTAACCGGCATTCCTGATACGGCTGAGACTGTGGCCTTGGCGACAACTATTCTGTTAGTCGAGCAAACAGGTGTGCGCGCACACATCGGCCAACTCTCTTGCGCCGCATCGGTCGAGCTGATTCGCTACGCTAAAGCCAGAGGCTTGCCAGTCACTGCCGATGTATCAATGCACCAGTTGCATTTGACCGAGATGGCTATCGACGGATTCAATGCCATGGCTCACGTGCGGCCGCCATTGCGTCGTGAGAGTGATCGTTTGGCGCTGATTGCCGGCGTTCGCGATGGCGTGATTGATGCGATTTGCTCTGACCATCAACCTCTCAATGCATCAGCTAAGTTAGCGCCGTTTGCCGAGGCTTTGCCCGGCATGTCGACCCTAGAGACAGTCTTGCCGCTAGGCCTGCGTTTAGTGACCAATGGCGATTTGACCGAGCAGCGTTTGATTGAGGCACTGACCAGTGCACCGGCTAGTGTTATCGCGCAGCCGATTGGCAGCTTAAGTTTTGCCAGCGGTGCCGTGGTCATTAACCCCTTACTCAGTTGGCAAGCCTGTGATGCCAGCTGGCAGTCGACAGGCCGCAACAGTATTTTTGCTGGCCAAACACTCAATGGCCGCGTGATAGAGAGCGTTTAAGCAAATATTCAGCGCTCTTTTCATCTGGTTTAGTCAAAGTGTCATGATGTCACGCTAGCCTCTCTCGCCTAATAGCTGGAGAGGGTTTAGGTATGCGTCGTCGTCAATTTATTGGTCGTAGTGTGGCTGTTGGGGTCAGTCTCTCGAGCTTAGTTGCTTGTGGCGGCGGAAGCTCAGGAATAGGCGCGCCCGAAACGACTTCGGAGCACTTGAGTAGTGCTGAGATAGACACTTTATTAATGCCCGAGCGAGCCTTCGAGCATGGCGTTGCAAGTGGCGACCCAACCGCGGATAGCTTGATTGTATGGACTGCGATTACGCCTTCATCTGATGCTGTGGAATGGGTGCCAGTAACACTGGCCTATAT